>JBEPVG010000130.1:0-5979 GCA_041691175.1 Chitinophagaceae bacterium | reverse complement strand
GTACAAGGCTTACTCCGAGTAAATTACTGTTATAATTATCTTTTTCCTGACCATCAAAAAATATATCCAGCCCAATATCTGCGGTGAATAATGAAGAAAATACTGCGGTGGATTTTTGTGCTGATTCGGGTATCAATGAAAATTTAGAACCGGAAATTATTCCTAAAACCTCTAGCTGTAATTTTTGCGAAATCTGATAACTAAGATAAGCCTGTAGATCTGATGCAGAAGGAATATAATTTCCTTTTGTTTCCTGGCTACTTAATAGATTTTTGTTGGTTTTGCTTCTTACTCCAAACAGCCACATTAATTTTTTATTTTTGGAAGCGCCTTCTAAATGTAGACCTTGTTCTAAAAGACTTACATAAATTGAACCACCAAAAGATACCGGTTTTTTATATTGAATATCCAGAACGCTGCTGATCTTGTCACCATATTTCGCCTGGAAGCCTCCGTTATAAAAATCAATATTTTTTACAAGTTCAGGATTGATAAAACTTAATCCTTCCTGTTGTCCATTTCGCACAAGGTAAGGCCGGTAAATTTCAAAATCATTTACGTAAATAAGGTTCTCGTCGTAGTTTCCACCTCGAACAGAATATTGTGATGTGAGTTCATTATTACTTCCTACTAAAGTTTTAATTAAGCCTTCAACGCCTCCGGTTGCGCTGGGAAGAGTAGAAGCACTTTTAGGATTTATTTTTATCAATCCGGTTTCTTTTCTTTCTTTTTCATCAGTAATGACAACAGTTTCAAGCGTTTTGCTAATTCGTGTCAGCTTCACCGTTAGTTGCTCTTCTTCGCCACTGCTCAAATAAAAATTCTTCTGTTCATCCCGATAACCCGAATGAGAAAATACCAATGCAAATGTTTTTTCTGCCGGAACTTCTATTTGAAAACTTCCTGAATCGGAGGTGAGAATTCCATTTTGTTTTCCAAGAATGATAACAGCGACGCCGGCGACAGGATTTTCATTTTCATCTATTACTTTTCCTGAAACAGAGGCTGTTTTCTTTTGTGCAAAAGATGAAATGGAGGTTAATAATAGAAAGATAAAAACCGTTAGTCTCATAGAGTGAAGATAAAATTTTTATGAAATTACATTTATTATTTGCTTCATTTCAATTTTATTATTTTTGGAAAATGCTAAAAACATTCTCTTTGATCATTATTTTCAACGCAATCTTTTTTTGCAATTGTGTAATGCCTTCGCAAAACAAAAATGAAAAAATTGTTGACAAGACTTCCAATTTTCAAAAAGATACATTTCATCTATTATGCCAATATTGGCAATTAATTGATGCAGATCATCCGACCTCAAAAGATATTTCGTTCACCAATGATGATGGAGTTTTGTTTCAGTCAGGAATTGTTTTTTTGATTGATTCTTCTGTACTTGAAAATCCGGCGGGAGAAATGACCTATGGAACATTAAAATTAAACGGAAATAAAATTGAAGTAAATTTTGATGATGGAAGAAAAGCATTGTATGCGATTAAAAGTTTACATAAAGATGAACTTTTAATGAAAAGAACTGAAGGCAAACATGCGTCAGAACTTACGTTTAAACCAACAAATACTTCGTGGCCGGATGCGAACAAAAATCCTTTTTCAAAACAAAATTATCAATGGTGCGCGAAGCCCAAAAAACCGGAAAGTGATGTTCAAATTAAAACCCGTGTGAAACAATTTGTTCAGTTTTGTAAATATTATTTTGACGGTTTTGTAAATGGTAGCGCCAACAATATTGACTTTACAGGCTTGCCAAATTGCCTGAACTGGTACCAGGGCGGTATAACAATCCAAAGTGAAAACAAACTTGATAAAAAATGGATAAATTGTTTTTATTCGCAAGAACAGGCTTTTAAAGGAAGGCAAATGTTGCAGGATGCAATTGTGAAAAAATATAACTGGGATGAAAAAGAAACAAATTGGCTAAAGCAGACTGCATCTGTGTTACAGGAGATTCATGATGGAATGTAAATCGAAATTTGAAGTAATGATTAAATAAGAATTCACGTTATTTGTTTGTTTGCTGTGAAATATCTTGCCAGGCAGATTTTAGGTTTGAAGATGATTTCTAATTATTTTATTTATTGAAAAATAAAAATGAAAATCCTGAATATTTGTTGCTTTACTGCACAATTGTTTAATTGTTCTTCAATTTTATTTCCTTTACATATACTTTAATTTCTCAATCGTATCTTTTGGATTTTCAGAACTAAAAATTGCATTTCCTGCCACCAAAATATCAGCACCTGCCTGGATAATTTCTCTGGCATTTTTTAAGGAAATTCCTCCGTCCACTTCAATTTTTGCTGATGAATTTGTTTTATTAATTAATGTTTTTAGCTCTTCAATTTTTTGAATAGAATGTTGGATAAATGATTGTCCGCCAAAGCCAGGATTGACGCTCATTACCAAAACCAAATCAACATCAGCAATGATATCTTTTAAAAGTAAAACCGGAGTAGAAGGGTTAATAGCCACACCAGCATTCATTCCCAGTGATTTTATTAGTTGAATATTCCTATGCAGATGAGGACATGCTTCGAGATGTATTGTTATGTTATTTGCTCCAGCATCTTTAAATTCTTCAACATATTTTTCAGGCTCTAAAATCATTAAATGGACGTCAAAAAATTTTGTAGTTGCCTTTCTTATTTGTTTTATAACAGACATTCCAAAGCTAATATTGGGAACAAATCTTCCATCCATTACATCTAGATGAAACCAATCTGCTTTGCTCTCATTGAGCATTTTGCATTCTGATTTCAGATGTAAAAAATCCGCGGATAAAAGTGATGGTGCTAAGAGCATAGTTCAAAATTTTAAGGTTGTTGGTTTCTGGTTGATGATTGAAGGTTGACTATTTTAAACCATTTTTAATTGTTTGTTTTTTCAATTCTATCCAACGCTTCACGTGCTTCTATATAATTTTTATCATACAATAAAGCATTCTGATAACTTTCGATCGCATCATCTTTCATGTTTAATTTTTCATAACATTTCCCCAACCAGAAATATCCTTCATCAAAATTATTTTGGATCGTAACTGCCCGTTTCAAAACTTTTATTGCCTCTTCATATTTAGTTTGAGAATATAATGCTATCGCCTTTTCACGATAAGCATACATGTATGTAAAATCAAGATTTAGGCAACTGTCTAAATTTTGGATTGCTATCTCAGGTTTATTCATGTAATTATAATAAAGCCCTTTTATAAAGTAAGCATCTTTGTCCCACTTTGTTTTATTGGAGCGTAAAAGTTCATCTGCTATTGCTAAAGAGTTTTTATTTTTTATTTCTGCATAAACAGTTCCAAGAGCCACTAAATAATCAGGCAGCGGGTAAATATTAATGGCTTGTTGAAGAGATTTTATAGCGTTTAAAGTGTCATTATTTTCAAAATATAATGACGCTTTGATGTTCCATAAATAGGCGCTGCCACTGTCTTTTTGCAGTTCCTGGTTGGCCACTGAAATTGCAGAATCATAATAGCCTGCGTTTCTATATGCTTCAATTAAATTTTCTTTCAGCATCAAAGAATCCGGATTTTCTTTAATTGTATTTTTGATTGATTCGATTGAGTTTTGATCGGCTGAAAATTGATGCTTTGTTTCTTTATCGCCTGGTTCACATGAACCGAGCAAGAATAAAAAACACAGTAAATAATAAAATATTTTCGTCCGGATCATGTTTGCAAATTTAATGTTCCTTATGTAAATTACTCATTCCGCGAAATTGATTATCCGTGGCTAAAAATTTATTAAGTTGCAGACTTCAAAATACAGGTATGTACAAAATGTTTATCCCGATTCTCGCTGTTGTTTTTTTTATTTTTTCTTCTGAAAAAAACGTATCTCCAGATTCGCTGCATTCGATAAATGATTCTATTCAATATCCTGAAGAGCATCATTTTAAAAATATGCGCCAGCTTACTTTTGGCGGCGATAATGCCGAAGCATATTTTAGTTTTGACGGTAAATATATTGTTTTCCAACGTACGGACCCAAAGAATGGAATTATGTGCGACCAGATCTGGATGGGAAAAATACCCGAGTCGGCTGAAGAAGTTTTTACGCCAAAATTAGTAAGTACAGGCAACGGCCGAACCACCTGCGCTTATTTTTTTCCGGATGGAAAACATATTTTATATGCATCCACACATCTTGCATCCAAAGATTGCCCACCGGTACCTGACAAAGAAAAATTGAAAAGATATATCTGGCCTGTTTATGAAAGCTTTGATATTTTTAAGGCAGATACAAATGGAAAAATAGTGAAGCAACTAACTCATACAAAAGGCTATGATGCAGAAGCAACCATTTCTCCCAAAGGAGATAAGATTGTCTTTACATCTCTTCGTAATGGTGACCTTGATCTATACACAATGGACCTTAATGGAAAGAATGTAAAACAAATTACCAACACGCTGGGATATGATGGTGGCGCATGGTTTAGCCCTGATGGTACAAAAATTTTGTGGCGTGCAAGCCGTCCAAAAACGGAAGCAGAAATAGTAGATTATAAAAGTTTATTGTCGCAAAACCTCGTGGCGCCTACATCCATGGAGGTCTTTATTGCGAATGCAGATGGCAGTGACGCCACGCAAATCACTTTTTTAGATAAAGCCAATTGGGCTCCTAATTTTACTCCTGATGGACAGCATGTTATTTTTTGCAGCAATCATGAATATGAAAGAGGATTTCCATTCAATATGTATATTACAGATATTAACGGAAAGGGCTTGGAGAAAATAAGCCGTGATAAAGGTTTTGATGCATTTCCAATGTTCAGTCCAGACGGTAAAAAATTTATTTTCAGCAGCAACAGAAATAATGGCGGCACACACGATACAAATATATTTATTGCAGATTGGGTAAATTAATTATGAGATAACATTATTACAACCCCACATAAATAATTTTGTGGATCAAAAAATTAGCCATTCAATTCGACCACCTCGCAATCTTTAATATTTTTTTCATCAATTGCAAAACGAATGAGCGTTCTCACTTTCTGCCAGCCATGTTTCCCCGCTGCTCCCGGATTCATGTGCAGACAACTTAATTTGTCATCGTACATTACTTTTAGGATATGCGAATGCCCGCTGATAAATAGTTGTGGCTTTTGAAGGAGAATTTCTTTTTTTGTTTCGGCATTATATTTAGGCGGATAACCGCCGATGTGGCGCATCATCACTTTTACGTCTTCGCACATAAAAACCAACTGTTCGGGAAATACGCTTTTGATGTCGTAGCCATCAATATTTCCATAAACACCGCGGAGTGGCTTGAAAGATTTTAATTGATCTGAAATAGCAGATGTCCCAAAATCTCCTGCGTGCCATATCTCATCACAGTTTTTAAAATGTTCAAAAACGGATGGATCAAAGTAATTATGCGTGTCTGAAATAAGGCCGATGCGTGTCAATTATTATTGTTTTAAATTTTACACAAAGTAGATTATTGCCGCCATTACCATCTTGAAGGAAAAGGTTGTACTAATAACTTTGATTTTATATTTAATGCAAACCATGGTTTTGAGAATTAAAATTTCGATTATTAGTTTGCCTGCTGTTAAGTTTCATTTTTAAATTCAAAAAATATTTTGCTCAATTCTTTTGTAATTTTATAACCTGATTTTTGAGAAGTAAAGAAATATATTTTTGAAAAAAACTGAAATCTTTCATCATGCCACATTATCAAAAACTTGGTTCTATTCCTCATAAGCGACACACACAATTTCGTAAGTTGGATGGCACTTTATATTCTGAACAATTGTTTTCTACCGAAGGTTTTTCTTCAGATTCCTCTTTGCTTTACCATTCTCATCCGCCAACTCAAATTATAAAAACCGACAAGCCATACAGCGCGATTCCTGAGGTGGCAGAAGAAAAAATGCTGAAACACCGCAGCTTCCAGGGATTTAGCATTAAACCAGAAAATGATTATTTAAAATGCCGCAAGCCGGTTT
>JBEPVG010000129.1:0-6044 GCA_041691175.1 Chitinophagaceae bacterium | reverse complement strand
ATCCGGCCTTTTGCGAAGCCTGCATTCCGGCTCCAACATTGTTACTAATGAAAAATTCGAAGATTTTAAGTTACATATAGAACTTCGTTATCCTGCCGAAAGTAACAGCGGCATTTATCTTCGCGGAAGATACGAAGTGCAGGTAATAGACAGCAAAGATAAAGAGCCTTCAGATGTATTGTTTGGCGCTGTTTATGGATTTTTACCTCCAAGTGAAATGGTTGCAAAAGCTCCCGGTGAATGGCAATCTTTTGACATAACCTTGATAGGAAGAATGGTTACTGTAGTTGCAAACGGAAAAAAGATCATCTGTAACCAGGAAATTCCAGGAATTACCGGTGGAGCCATTGACAGTGATGAATCTGCTCCAGGGCCAATTTTGCTTCAGGGAGATCACGGACCGATTGATTACAGAAATATTATTATTACACCCGCAAAATAATTTTTTCCCTAAAAATAATAGGACAGATTTAATTCCCAATATCCGCTAATTGCTGATGAAGAAACCGGGACATAAATACTGGCTGAGGGACGGACGCTAAATGAGCCATGTCCAATAGTAGATTCAACATTTAGCTCCACATTATTTACAGAAATAGTTTGTGAAGAACTGGATGAGGTGGAAACAGTGCTCGTCGTTCCGCCAGAATTCCCTCTTCCTTTGTTGCCGGCATGCGGATTCTTTACAATATTTTTATATTTACTGTTGTGAGAGATGTATTTAGAAAGTTTCAGAAATGAAAAATATTCATTTGTGCCTGCATTCAATAGGATTGAAGGTGTAACATTAAAAGAAAAATCATTTTCTCCTGTCCAATCAAAATAATGACTTACTCCTCCTGCCAGTTCTATATCATATGCGGAAGTATAAGGAGATGTTTCTTTATTTGTTCCGAAGCCAATTCCCGCTGAAAATTTTGGAGCCAGCCATAATTTTTTGTAAGTAGCTCCCAATACGATCTCGTTTGTTATCGGAGAGGAGGGAATGCTATTGTTATTTGTAAAAAAGAAATGATTATATTCTGCTATAAGCTCATAATCTTTTTTCCCATATTGTTCAAGGCCGATTGTAACCAGGTGCATAAAAATTCCCGGGTGTGAACCTCCTGTTACAAAATAAGGAGAATAACTTATTCCAAATCCCCCGGGGCTTCTAAGACTAAAATAAGGAGCTAAAGAAATAACGTTGTGCAGGCTTGTATCAGTTCCGGAGATATCAAATACCGGCACACTAGAAAAGTTCAGTTCCACAGACGGCTGCCATTTTTTAGAGTCATCCTGTCCTACACTACAGTAATAGAAGGCCAAAAATAATATTGTTATTGAAAAGTTTTTCATTTTGTTTGAAAATTCTAATTAAAACGCTTTTGTAAAGATTAAAATTGTATGGGCAGATAATTTTGAAATTTCAAATCTTATTTTATTTCGCCAAGATTTTATGCCCCATCTTGTCTCTTTTGGTTTTCAGATATTTTTCATTGTATTTATTTGGAAGAATTTCAATTGGAACCGTGTCAACAATTTCAAGTCCATAACCTAAAAGACCAGCTCTTTTTTTAGGATTGTTGCTGATTAATTTTAATTTGGTAACATTCAATTCTCTTAAGATCTGCGCACCCACGCCATAATCTCTTTCATCCATTGAAAATCCTAATTTCAGATTTGCTTCTACAGTATCCATTCCCTGTTCCTGCAGTTTGTAAGCTTTTAATTTATTTAAAAGACCAATGCCGCGACCTTCCTGGTTCATGTATAAAACCAACCCTTTTCCTTCTGCCTGTACCATCTTCATCGCATTGTGTAATTGATCGCCACAATCGCAACGAAGCGAGCCAAGAATATCTCCGGTCATGCAGCTTGAGTGGACCCTTACCAAAATAGGTTCGTCTTTTTTCCAATCACCTTTTTTCAATGCCATGTGTACTTCGCCGGTATTAAGTTGCGTAAAAGCGATCAGTTCAAAAACTCCATATTTTGTGGGCATTTTCACTCTGGTTTCTTCTTTTATAAGCGTTTCTCTTTCTAAGCGATAACCGATTAAATCTTTAATAGATATTAACTTCAGATCATGCTTGTCAGCAATTTTGCGAAGTTGCGCCAATCGGGCCATGGTTCCATCCTCATTCATAATTTCAACCAAAACCCCCGCTTCTCCGTGGCCGGCAAGTTTAGCCAGATCTATTGTCGCTTCCGTATGCCCGGTCCTTCTTAAAACGCCGCCATTCTTTGCACGTAAAGGAAATATATGTCCCGGCCTTCCCAAATCATCAGGTTTAGTCTTGGGATCAATAATCGCCTGAACTGTTTTTGCACGGTCGTGTGCAGAAATGCCGGTGGTACAACCATGTCCCAATAAATCAACACTCACTGTAAAAGGCGTAGCATGAAGCGCGGTGTTTTTATTCACCATTAAATTTAATTGCAAATCATCACATCTTTTTTCAGAAACCGGCATGCAGATCAATCCTCTTCCATGCTTGCTCATGAAATTAATAATTTCAGGAGTAACATTTTTTGCAGAAGTAATAAAATCGCCTTCATTTTCACGGTCTTCATCATCCACAACGATTACTAATTTGCCTTTTTTTATATCTTCAATAGCATCATTTATTTTGTCCAACATATATTTTTTTTAAAATGCAAAGGTAAATGATTTAAAAAAAATTCATTTTCGATATAAGGATTACTTAACTAATGATTGTGGTTCTAAAAATGAAACCATTTGGTTCTAATAAATTGCTACGAAATGTAAATACAAATCTTTATTATTTATTCGTTTACTCCATTTCATTTTCAAATTTCCATTGGCACGATAGCATATTAGCACATCATGTCATTGAATGATATCTGATTAATCCTTCCATCGGGCTTCTTAAAATATTTCCAACCTGTAAGTCATAATTTTTACAAAGTTGCACTACTTCCTCTTTGAATCCGTAGGCAATTCCGCCGGTAAAATGTATGGGCAATTTCTGACTTTCACGATAGGTAATAATGTGCGTGTAAAAAAAATCGTTGATTCCGTCTTCAATAATATTTTCAATCATATAATGGCCGCGATTTTCCGCTAAGAAAATCGCAAACGAAGCCAGGTAGCGGTTTGGCAAAGGCTTTTTATAAACAGATTCCAGGATTTCTGAATCATTGGTTACAAATTTCGCATCAAATCTTGCACGCAAATCTTCATCAAAAATATTGTACAAAAAATGCTGAATTACTTTTTTGCCCAGATACGCGCCACTGCCTTCATCGCCGAGGATAAAACCAATTCCCGGACTGTTTTTTACAATCTTTTTCCCATTATAATAACAGGAATTAGAACCCGTTCCCAAAATACACGCAATTCCCTTTTCTTTTCCGCAAAGCCCTTTTGCGGCACCCGAAAGATCATTATCAACAACCGAAAATGCATCGGGGAATAATTTACCAAATACTTTTTTAAACATTTTTATATTCGTCGGATTTTTACAACCCGTTCCATAAAAATAGATTTCATCAATCTTATTATTTTTCAAAAAAGGAAATACTTCTGTCTTTATAATTTGTTCTACCTGTTCTGAATTTACAAAATACGGACTCATTCCCTGCGTAGTAAAAATCGTGGGTTTATTATATTTTAAAAGGCACCATTCTGTTTTGGTAGAACCACTGTCCGCTATCAATTTTAGGGGAGGTATCATTTTATCATGTTTATTGAGGAAATTTGCACTTCTTAAAAATAAAAATAGAACAAAGAAGAATATGCGCAATAAAAAGTTACAGGTTTGGTTGCCGTTGTTGTTGAGTATTTGCATGATAGCCGGGATGTTTATCGGTTACAGGATCAAAGGAAATATGCCCGATAATGGGATTTTTTTTGTAGAGAAAGAGAGGCCGGTTCAACAGGTTCTTGATCTCATCAAAAGAAAATATGTGGATAATGAAAATATAGATTCACTCGGAAATTTAGCGATACAAACGATACTTTCCAGGCTTGATCCGCATTCTGTTTATTTGCCCGCGCAGGAATTAAAACAAGTAAATGAAGATCTGGAAGGACAGTTTTTTGGAATCGGGATAGAATTTAATATTATCCATGATACCGTAAACGTGGTGAATGTTTTACCGAAAGGTCCTTCGGAAAAAGCGGGATTGCTGATTGGAGATCAAATAATAAAAGTGGACGATTCTGTTGTTGCCGGAAAAAAAATTAGTTCTCAAAAATTACGAAAACTAATTGGAGGTGATGCCGGAGAAAAAGTGATCATTACCGTCTTTAGGAATGGCATCATCAAACCGATTACCATAACACGCGGCCCGGTACCTCTTTACAGCCTTGATGCTGCTTATATGATTGAAGATACAACTGGATACATCCGACTGAATAAATTTTCAGAAACCACCTACGATGAATTTATGAAATCGTTATTAAAGTTGCAAAAAGCAGGAATGAAAAACCTGATCCTTGACCTGAGAGATAATGGTGGCGGCATTCTTACTGAAGCTACAAATATTGCCGATGAATTTTTAAGTGACAATAAAATGATCACTTATACCGAGGGTGCCCATTCGCCCAAAAAAGAATACCGCGCTCAAAAAGACGGCAGTTTTGAAACAGGAAAATTAGTTGTGTTGATTGACGAAGGAACCGCATCGGCAAGTGAAATATTGAGTGGCGCTTTGCAGGACTGGGAACGGGCAAAGATAGTTGGAAGAAGAAGTTTTGGAAAAGGATTGGTTCAGGAACAATATGAACTTAGTGATGGATCGGGATTACGGCTAACTGTTGCAAGATATTATACACCACTGGGAAGAAGTATTCAAAAATCTTATAGCGGAGGAATTGAAGCTTATGAGCACGATCTGATCAATCGTTTTAAAGAAGGCGAAATGACTTCAATCGATTCGATAAAACATACAAATGAAAAAAAATATACTACTGCCACAGGTAAAATTCTATATGGCGGTGGCGGAATAACGCCCGATGTTTTTGTGCCTTATGATACTACTTTATTTGCCAAAAATGTAATGAACGCTCTGTTGTCCGGAACCTTGAACAGATTTGTTTATGTAAATTATTTAAGTCATCAAAAAGAGTTTAGACAATACTCCTCACCTAAAGTTTATAACCAAAAATATGTGGTAAGTGATGAAACATTAAATGCTTTAAAACTTTATGCTGAAAAAGATTCTATCCAATTGCATCCCGAAAATAAAATAGAAAAATCTATTCTTCAAAAACAAATAAAAGTACTGACAGCCCGCGAAATCTGGCGCACAGAAGGATTTTACGAAGTAAATAATACGTATGACTCAACGGTGTCAAAAGCGTTGGAATTGATGAAACCTCAGATAAAGGTAGTTTCGAAAAAATAGATTGTTTATTGAAAGAGTGAAAATTTGGTTTATTTGTTTGTTTACTATCGTTTATTATTCTCAAATTTCCTTTCAATCATTGGATTGGTTTTTCCGCGGTTACAAAAAATTACTTTAATAATATAAAGGAGCTGATGAAATTCGCCGCAACAAAATCCATTTTTCCCAAATTTTCAAATATCGCTCTCCTCTATTTTTTTTATCTTAGCAAAAAATAAAATTTATGTGGAAAAACAGCATTTTAGAAACGATTGGTAATACGCCACTTATTAGGTTAAATAAGATAACCAGGGATTTGCCGTGTACCGTTTTGGCAAAAGTAGAATACTTTAATCCTGGAAACTCCATCAAAGACCGGATGGCTGTAAAAATGCTGGAAGTAGCCGAACAGGAAGGAAAAATAAAGCCTGGTGGAACTATTATTGAAGGCACTTCCGGAAATACCGGAATGGGTCTGGCTCTTGCTGCATGTGTAAAAGGTTATAAATCCATTTTTGCCACAACAGATAAACAATCGAAAGAGAAAGCTGATATTTTAAAAGCGGTAGGCGCTGAAGTAATTGTTTGTCCAACAAATGTTGAACCTGATGATCCACGCTCCTATTATTCTGTATCAAAAAGACTGGCAGAAGAAGTTCCAAATTCGTGGTATGTAAATCAATATGATAATCTTTCTAACCGGCTTGCAC
>JBEPVG010000128.1:0-6045 GCA_041691175.1 Chitinophagaceae bacterium | reverse complement strand
ACATCAGCGCTTCCGGAAACCCTGATCTCTGCGTTTTCAGATTTGAGATTGGCACAACTTATATTTCCACTTCCACTCACTTTGCAGAAGAAATCTTTCGTTCTTCCTGACAAAGAAATATTGCCTGAGCCAGAACCAGTTGCCTTTATTGAGGGCGCATCCATTTGAAGATTGATATCGCCCGAACCAGAAGTATTTATTTCAATTTCATTCGAACTTTGTATTATTCCATCACCGTTGATATCCGCTGATCCGGAACTAATTAATTTTTGCAATGTTGGCACAGTTATAATCACTTTGGCATGATCGTTCGAAATGGAATAATCAGATTTATAATGAATATTTAGAACACCATCATCTACATCTGTAATCACGTATGGGAGCAGGTTTTCATCATTTTGAACAATAATTGAATACGCACTTCCGATTTTAATTTGTACGTCAATTGACCCGGAACTCTTTACTGTTTGAATAGGAGAAAGTTCTCTTTTTTCATCGCGCACATTTCCATTACCAGAAATGGAAGCGCAAGAAACAAAACTCATAGAAGCAATTAAAAGAATGACAAAATTTTTCATGTGCTTATTTTTTGTACTTTATTTGTGAAAATTGATAACAAGATAAATTATTATTTAAAATAAATTTGGCCGGGTTCTAATTCATTTTAAAAATGAAAAACACAGTTTGCACAAACCTTAAACTATTTACCTTCGCACGCATGACAGAAAAAATTCTCATTTTTGATTTCGGATCTCAATACACGCAACTCATTGCCAGGAGTGTAAGAGAAGCAAATGTTTACTGCGAAATTATTCCTTTCAACAAAGAAATTGAACTCACTAATGATCTAAAAGGCGTGATTCTTTCTGGCTCCCCATTTTCGGTAAATGATGAAAATGCTTTGTTGGTGGATGTAAAAAAAATCAATGAAAAAGTTCCTGTTTTAGGAATTTGTTATGGCGCGCAATTGATTGCAAAATTATATGGTGGCGTTGTAGAAAAAAGTGAAAAACGAGAATATGGGAGATCGAAATTGCAAATAAAAAATGCGGATGACGATTTGTTGAAAGAAGTGAAAAATGATTCTGATGTTTGGATGAGCCACAGCGATACGATCAAAAAACTCCCGGAAGTATTTTCAATTTCGGCAAGTACGCATAATATTCCGGTGGCCGCTTTCAACAGTAAACAAACAAATAATCCAATTTTTGGTTTACAGTTTCACCCGGAAGTTTATCATTCTGCCGAAGGAAAAAAAATAATAAAAAATTTCCTCGTAAATATTTGCAAATGTAGTCAGAGCTGGACTCCAGCGCATTTTATTGATGACACCATTGCCTCTATCAAAAAAACAATCGGTGGTAAAAAAGTGATTATGGCTTTAAGTGGCGGGGTAGATTCTACGGTTGCTGCTACATTAATACATCGAGCGATCGGAAATAATCTTTATGGTGTTTTCGTTGATAACGGCGTGCTACGCAAAGATGAATTTGAACAGGTAATCGAATCATGTAAAAGTATTGGATTAAATATTAAAGGCGTTGATTCAAAAAATTATTTCTATAAACAACTCAAAGGAAAATCAGATCCGGAAGAAAAGAGAAAAGCTATTGGAAAAAGTTTTATAGAAATTTTTGATGAGGAAGCGCGTAAAATTGAAGGTATTGAATTTCTTGGTCAGGGGACGATTTATCCCGATGTTATTGAATCCGTATCTGTTCATGGCCCATCAGTTACTATCAAGTCGCATCACAATGTAGGCGGCCTTCCTGACAGAATGAAATTCCAGTTAATAGAGCCACTTCGCTCCTTATTTAAAGATGAAGTAAGAAAAATTGGAACCGAACTGGGGCTGCCTTCAACACTATTGAATCGCCATCCTTTTCCCGGGCCTGGATTGGCGATAAGAATTCTTGGAGAAGTAACAGAAGAAAAGGTACAGTTATTGCAGAAAGCGGATTCAGTGTATGTGAATGCTTTGAAAAAATTCGATTTGTATGCAACTGTCTGGCAGGCGGGAGCTATCTTACTGCCGGTAAAAAGTGTAGGTGTAATGGGTGATGAAAGGACATATGAATTTACAGTCGCACTGCGCGCTGTGACCTCCGTAGATGGCATGACGGCAGACTGGGCGCATCTTCCATACGATTTTCTGGCTTATGTTTCTAATGAAATTATCAATAACATAAAAGGAATTAATCGTGTAGTTTATGACATCAGCAGCAAACCTCCTGCAACGATTGAATGGGAATAATGAGGATGATGAGGTACGATGTTTGATGTAAGGCATTCACTAAAACAATTATTAATTAACCCCCAAGGTTGTTTAAAATAATGAAGTACCTCTTCCCATTTATAATTTTATTTTATTTTTCAGGAACTCAAATTTTATGTGCACAAAATAAAAATCCGGGCGCAAATAAAGTTTATCGCGTTGCTATTTTTGCCCCACTTTATCTTGATTCTGCTTTTACAGGAAACAAGTTAAAATCTCAAAATTCAATCCCAAATTTTTCAGTTGCAGGATTGGATTTTATCCAGGGTGCGCAAATTGCATTAGATACTTTAAATCTAAAAGGCCAACATGTTGACGCATTTATTTTTGATTCAAAATCTGATGTTGAACCAATTCAATCATTAATAAAAAATGGAAAATTAGATAATGTTGATTTGATTATAGGTTCGGTAAAAGAGCCTGAATATAGCGTCCTTGCCAGGTTTTCGGCTCAAAGAAAAATTCCGTTTGTGTCTTCCACTTATCCAAATGACGGAAATATAAAACAAAGCCCATCATTAATAATTGTCAATTCAACATTGAAAGCGCATTGCGAAGCAATTTTCAGTTATCTTCTTCAAAAGCATGGAACAGATAATATTTATTTGGTTAAAAAGAAAAATGATAACCGCATTGATAATTATTTCAAAGAAATAAACTTGGCCGAAATCAAGCCCCTTTTGAAAATAAAAACCATTATGTTGGATAATTCCATTTCTTCAGCAGGCTTAAAATATTTAGTTGATACTACGAAACCCATCGTAGTTATTGGCGCGAGTCTCAATCCAATTTTTTCACAGAAACTGGCAGAAGCCTGTTATCCGGTTCAAAAAACAAATCCATTTATTTTTATCGGAATGCCCAATTGGGACGGCTTTCCGGGTTGGTATAAAAAAGGAGCTTTCTTTGGTTTTCCTATCCTGTATACTTCGCCGCATTATGACGTAAAAAATAATATTTACGATGATTTTCTTAATAGAAAATATTTTGAATTGTATCGCACGAAACCCAGTGACATGGCTGAAAAGGGCTTTGAAACAACCTGCTATTTTACCTCAATTTTATTAAATCATTCATCCGATTTTATGAGCAATATTAATGATACCTCCGAGGCCGTTTTTCACAATTTTAATTTTCGTCCCGTTTACCATAATAAAAGTTCAATACCTGATTATTATGAAAACAAACATCTTTTCATTATGCGAATATTAAATGGAGAAATTGGCAGAGAATGATAAAACGGATCTTTAATTGGTGCTACTACATTCACATCAACAGTAAATTAATAAATAAAGGAGATTTCTATTTTCAAAAGGTCTTACAATTGAATATGGTACTTCCCTGAATTCTTTTCTAAAGATTAAGATTGCGTTTTTAGTAAAGAATAATGCTCTATTGTATTTTTCTAAATTCTTTCCAGGCTATTATTTACTTTCACTTCTAATTTACTCATTTCTCTAATGGCATCTGCGATATGATTCGCATCAATTCCAACTTCCTGTTGTTGCTGTTTTTGAGAGGCATGTTCAATAATAATATCTGGTATTCCAATAATTTTCACATCAGCCTTATATTGATGATTATTCATAAATTCGAGAATAGCAGATCCAAAGCCGCCAACTACTGTACCATCTTCCACAGTAATTATTTTTGAATATTTTTTGAAAACTTCATGCAGTAATTTTTCATCCAAAGGTTTTACAAAACGTAGGTCATAATGTGCAGGATTCAGACCTTCTGATTTCACATCTCTTATTGCCTGTGCAGCAAAATTTCCCGGATGACCCAATGAAAGAACAGCAATTTCTTCACCGTCTTTTAATTTCCTCCCCGTACCAATTATAATTTCTTTCATCGGTGTTTTCCAGTCAGCTTTAACTGCCTGGCCGCGCGGATAGCGGATTACAAAGGGATTTTGTGTTGAATCCAATTGAGCGGTGTACATCAGGTTTCTTAATTCGCTTTCATTCATCGGCGCACTTACAATCATATTTGGAATACAACGCATGTAGGCAATATCGTAAGCACCCTGGTGAGTAGAACCATCTTCACCAACCAATCCTGCTCTGTCCAGGCAAAATATTACCGGCAAATTTTGAAGCGCAACATCATGGATTACCTGGTCGTAAGCACGTTGCATAAATGAAGAATAGATGTTGCAAAAAACTTTCATTCCCTGCGTTGCGAGACCGGCACTTAAGGTAACAGAATGTTGTTCACAAATACCCACATCAAACGCACGATTTGGCATTTTTTCCATCATCAATTTTAATGAGCAACCACTAGGCATTGCGGGAGTAACGCCCAGTATTTTATCATTTTTTTCTGCCAGTTCAATAATCGTATATCCAAAAACATCCTGGTATTTTGGCGGCTGCGGAATATCAAATTCTTTCTTATAAATCTCGCCTGTTATTTTATCAAACAATCCCGGCGCATGCCATTTTGTTTGATCTCTTTCTGCTAATTCATACCCCTTACCTTTTACCGTTTTTATGTGCAATAATTTTGGACCGGGAATATCTTTCATGTCCTGCAAAGTGTCAACGAGCTTGGTAATATTGTGTCCGTCAATCGGCCCGAAATAGCGGATATTCAAGGATTCAAAAAGATTGCTGCTTCTACTCACCATTCCTTTTAAAGAAGTTTCAATTTTTGAAACCATTTTTCTGGAAAATGTTTTTCCCGGAAGCTTTCCGAGTGCTTTCCAAAAATCGTCTCGCAATTTATTATACGTTTGTGAGGTTGTTATATCAGTAAGATATTCTTTTAAAGCGCCGACATTCGGATCAATGCTCATGCAATTATCATTCAGGATAATCAGCAAATTTGTTTTTTCAATTCCCGCATGATTCATTGCTTCAAATGCTTCGCCGCCAGTCATCGCGCCATCGCCAATAATTGCAACATGTTGGCGTTTTTCTTCACCTTTATAATGTGAGGCCATGGCCATTCCCAGAGCTGCAGAAATGGAGGTGGAAGAATGGCCAACGCCAAAAGTATCATACTCACTTTCGCCTCTTTTTGGGAAACCACTTAATCCATTTTTCTTCCTGATTGTATCAAAATTATCGCGTCGCCCAGTGAGTATTTTATGCCCGTAAGCCTGGTGGCCAACATCCCAAACCAACTGATCGTAAGGTGTATTAAAAACATAATGCAAAGCTACTGTAAGCTCCACCACGCCAAGGCTTGCGGCGAAATGGCCGCCATGAACGCTTACTACGTCAACAATATATTGACGTAATTCGTCTGACAACTGATGTAGTTGCGTGCGTTCAAGTTTTTTCAAATCCGAAGGTGAATTAATTGTTTTTAACAAAGGTCCGGGCAAAATTTCCATTCAGTAAAAATTAATAAGTAAAAGTACAATTTTTTAGGAGATGTGGTTTTAATAAAACGAATTTGAAGTAAGTATTTTATTAAAAGTCGTGGTAAGGTCTTTAAACCCGTATAGGCAAGCGTATTTAAATTATACTCAAAAAAACAGGGTATATAAGATCAAAAGACCTTTCATTAAAGATGCACTTTTGGTATTGTCGAAATCTTTTTGTGAAAAATATTTATTTCAAAGAATATGGGTATTATTGGTATCTTCAGTTACAGCAAATTTCGTTGAAGTAACTTCCTTTACTCCATCCACAAAATACATATCAATTTCCCCAATGTTTTTTGCATCTATTTTGCCACGGTAAGTGCAGTGATATTGATCCTTTATCATTTCATAAGTAGCGGCTGAAATATTTACCTTTCCCGGCTCACCGTTGCTT
>JBEPVG010000127.1:0-6050 GCA_041691175.1 Chitinophagaceae bacterium | reverse complement strand
TTACCGTAGTTACTGAAGCTTGCAGTAAAGCCGCCGTTTGTAGAATCACCACTTGCACCAACTGTAATAAAATTTTTTGCGACTCCTGATTTATCTTGGTAAACAGCATTCGGATAATTTTCTGCTGAATCAATATTTTGTGCATCATTACCTGCTGCTTGTACTAGAAGTACGTCTTTATCGGCAGCGTATTTTACAGCATCATCTACCCAACCTTTTTGTGGTGAAAAGCCTTTTCCAAAACTCATGCTAATTACTTTCGCTCCATTATCAACGGCATAACGAATCGCATTCGCAATGTCTTTGTCATGCTCATCGCCATTCGGAACTGCACGAACCATCATGATCTTTACATTATCCGCAATGCCTTTCATTCCCAAACCATTATTTCTTACTGCAGCAATGATTCCAGAACAATGTGTACCGTGAGAGGGAGTTCCAGCCATCACATCATTGTTTCCATAATAACGATCATTGATATCATTATAATTATCCTTCACAATTTCACCCCTGAAATCTTTTGGAGGCGCTGAGGCTGCTTCACCTTTTCGAACTTCTAATCGAAGTTCATCCAATATATCCTTGTTTGAAAAGTCATAATTCTTATTCCCTTCCCCAATACTTAAATAAACAGCAGCCGCAATTTTAGCGTCCTGGTAATTGGACGTATATCCTTTTACATCTCCAATTTTAAATTCTTTTTTCCCCAGATCTTTGGCAATTGCCGAATCTCCTTTTTCAATAGCTGGTAATATTCTTTGCAATTGAAGAAGCTCAGCAAAATCAACTCCTTTGAAAACCACATCCTTTGCCCGCAGGTAAGTTGCATATTCAGCTTTCTGATCATCACTCATTTTTGTAATATCGGGCGTAGTATCACCGTATTTTTCTTTCAATTTCCAATAAACTCTTGCTGCTTCAGGTGAATCCTGGTGAACATTGCGGCCATCCTTTCCACCAATAAAATTCCATCCATACACATCATCAACATAACCGTTGTTGTCATCGTCAATTCCGTTGCCAGGAATTTCTCCGGGATTATGCCAAAGGATTGATTTCAAATCTTCGTGTAATGTATCCACACCATTGTCTATTACAGCAACGACAACGGTTTGGCGCTTTCTTCCTTTTAAAAAATCATACGCTTTATCAAGGCTGATTCCAAAATACCCTGTGGTAGCACGATCTAATTCAAACCAGTTATTTGGTGCACCTTTAGAAGTTACAGAATCAGTAGAACTGATTGAATCTGCTTGTGCAAAGGTGAAAATGGGCAATGAAGCCAACAGTGCTATTCCTAAGAAAATCCGGCTACTTATTTTCATTTTTATTGGTTAACGCTACGTGCAAATATTTGACTTTTAATTTGGAGTAGAATAACCGTTGAAAATAATTATAGAATATTTACAATTTGGAAAAACCTGTTTCGAATGATCTACACGGTAAATTTTATTCCCTGAGCCAGTGGAAGTGTATCAGAATAATTGATGGTATTTGTTTGTCTGCGCATATAAACTTTCCAGGAATCGCTTCCACTTTCTCTTCCGCCGCCGGTTTCTTTTTCACCACCAAACGCGCCACCAATCTCAGCTCCGGAAGTTCCGATATTTACATTTGCTATTCCACAATCGCTTCCGCCACTCGACAGATAAGTTTCTGCTTCGCGAAGATTTAAAGTAAAAATAGCGCTGGACAATCCCTGTGGTACAGCATTTTGAAGCGCAATTGCTTCATCTAAAGTTTTATATTTTATTAAATAAAGTATCGGCGCAAAAGTTTCATGTTGTACAATTTCCATTTCGTTTGTTACTTCCGCAATGCAAGGTTTTACATAACAGCCGCTTTCAAATCCCTTACCTGAAAGCGTTCCACCAGGTAACGTCATTTTTCCACCCTGTTTTTTTATTTGTTCAATTGCATTAAGATAAGAAGCTACCGCATCCTGATCGATCAATGGTCCGACAAGATTTTCTTCTTTTAAAGGATCGCCAATTGTCAATTGTTTATAAGCAGTTATCAATTTCTTTTTGAAAGAATCATAAATATCTTCATGAATAATCAACCTGCGTGTAGTAGTACACCGCTGTCCCGCGGTGCCCACAGAGCCAAACAAACATCCAACCAGAGCAATATTCAAATCTGCTTCTTTCGAAATAATAATTGCATTATTTCCTCCTAGTTCGAGTAAACTTCTCCCAAGTCTGGCACCCACTGCAACGCTTATCGCTTTACCCATTCTGGTAGAACCGGTTGCAGAAACAAGGGCAATTTTTGGTTCATTGGAAATCCATTCTCCAACTTCACGACCGCCGGTTACCAAGCTACAAACACCTTCGGGAACATTATTTTCTTTAAAAACTTTCGAAATAATATTTTGGCAGGCAATTCCGCAAAGTGGAGTCTTTTCTGAAGGTTTCCAGATGCAAACGTCGCCGCAAACCATTGCTATCAGGCTATTCCAGCTCCATACAGCAACCGGGAAATTAAACGCCGAAATAATTCCGACAATTCCCAAAGGATGATACTGTTCATACATTCTATGACCAGGCCTTTCGCTGTGCATGGTTAGTCCATATAACTGTCGGGAAAGTCCAAGCGCCAAATCAGAAACGTCTATCATTTCCTGAACTTCGCCCATCCCTTCCTGGAGGCTTTTGCCCATTTCATAGCTAACCAGTTTGCCCAGGATGGCTTTATTTTTTCTGAGTTCATTTCCTATCTGTCGTATGATTTCTCCACGTTTCGGCGCCGGCCACGCACGCCATTCTAAAAATGCATTTTCTGCTGTTTCCACTATATGGTCAAAACTTCGTTTATCACACGCATTCACGGTGGCTATGAGTTTGCCGTCAACAGGAGAGGAGGATTTTATTTTTTCGCCGGAGGCAGAAATCCATTTTGTTCCGGTTGAAACGCCTTTATTTAATTCAGAAATTTTTAATTCTTTTAAAAAATTTTGCATCATTTATTCTTTTTTAAAGTATTAGATTTTATATTTTCGGGGAAATAGAAATTGAAGTTATTTGTTGTTTTACTGTTCATTATCTAAACAATTCTAAAATTCCAAGATTAATTCAAATTATCTCCTCAGTACTGTTCTTTTTCATTTGGAAAATCTTTAGATTTCACATCTTTAATATAATGTTGAACAGCGTTGGTAATTTCTTCACTGAGATTTAAATAAGTTCTTAAAAATCTTGGTTTAAATTCAGTATTAATACCCAACATATCATGCATCACCAACACTTGTCCGTCGCAGCCATTTCCTGCACCAATGCCAATTGTAGGGATAAAAAGGTTTTGTGAAACTTCTGTTGCTAAGGTTGCAGGAATTTTTTCCAACACAATTCCAAAACATCCGGCCTCCTGCAAAAGCATCGAATCATTTTTTAATTTTTCTGCTTCCTGTTCTTCCTTCGCTCTGACCGTATAAGTGCCGAATTTATAAATTGACTGAGGAGTTAATCCAAGATGACCCATCACTGGTACTCCTGCTCCGACAATCCTTTTTACAGAATCAATTATTTCTTCTCCGCCTTCTAATTTGATAGCATGTGCACCGGTTTCTTTCATGATCCGGATGGTAGAATTTAATGCTTCTTTACTATTTCCCTGGTAACTTCCAAAAGGAAGATCAACAATAATTAATGCACGGCTGCAACCCCGAACAACGGAACTTGCATGATAGATCATTTGATCAAGTGTAATAGGCAACGTAGTTTCATGGCCTGCCATCACATTGCTGGCGCTGTCGCCGACCAATATAATATCTATTCCTGCTGCATCAAATATCTTTGCAAAAGAAAAATCATACGCGGTGATCATGGAGATCTTTTCACCAGCTTGTTTCATTTTCTGCAAGGTATGAGTGGTAATTTTTTTTACTTCTTTATTTACTGACATACATTTTTTTTAAAGAAGCGACAGGCTGAAATGGCTCTGCATTAGAATAAAACATTTGAACAATCGCGTTTGCAAAATTAGATTTTTTAATGCAATTAGCTTGTTAGAGGATTTGTATAATTGTGCAGCTTTTCTTCCTCCCACAAATGTTGAATCAATCCATCAGCAAGTCCGATCCTGGGAACGTATATTTCTGTGGCATTTGCCCATCGCATCACGCTTACATAAATTTTTAAAGCCGGTACAATTACATCCGCGCGATCTTCTTTTAATTTATAAATGTTGATTCGGTCTTGTATAGAAACATTGCTCAGTTCTTTAAAATAATCTCTTAATAAATCAAGTGATAGAGGTTTTCCATCTTTTCGTTTGCTTAGGGTAAACACTTTATTTATATTTCCACCAGAGCCAATAGCAGTAACGCTTTTAAAACCTTTTATTTTATTTTTTATCAAGCCCTTCATATCATCCCAGGAGCTATCAGCTACCTGGTTTTTAATCAAACGAATTGTGCCGATATTGAATGATTCTTTAAAAATCATTTCGCCATTACTGAAAAAAGTAAGTTCGGTACTTCCGCCGCCAACATCTATATATAAATAAGAATGATCAGCGTCAAGATTTTCTGCAATGTGGTTTTCAAAAACTAATGATGCTTCATCACTTCCTGAAATCACTTCTATTTCAATTCCTGTTTCTTCTTTAACTAAAGAAATTATTTCTTCTGTATTTTCTGCATCGCGCATTGCAGATGTCGCGCAGGTCTTCATTGCTTTTACTTCGTATGCCTGGGATAAATTCAAAAATCCTTTCATAGTATGCAACAGTAAACCAACTTTTTTATCGGAAATCCTTCCCGTTTCAAAAACGTCAAAACCCAGTCGCAATGGTACACGTACCAAACTCAATTTAGTAAATGTTGTTTTATTATTTTCATCTACTGAAACTTCTGTTATCAGTAATCGCGCTGCATTACTTCCAATATCTATTGCTGCAAGTTTCAAATCTTAATGTTTTTTAAAGCGATTTATTTTAGTTTGCTCGTTACCGTTAGTAACATTATTTTTTAATAATTTTTCCCATGATTCCAGTTGTGGAAAATCCTTCTTTTAATGGAATAATTTCAATTCTGCCCCCGGCATCAAGTACTTCTTTTGAACCGACCATTGTTTCTAAGGAGTAATCGCCGCCTTTTATCAAAACATCAGGTTTTATTATTTTTATCAGATCTAATGGCGTTTCCTCATTAAAGATCACAACCTCATCTACCATGATCAGCGAAGCGATAATTAATGCACGTGAACTTTCACTATTTACCGGGCGGCCTTCCCCCTTTAATTTTTTTACAGAAGCATCGGAATTCACTCCTACAATCAACACATCTGCAAACGATGCAGCTTCTGACAAAACAGAAATATGACCTTCATGCAAAATGTCGAAAACGCCATTTGTAAACGCAATCGTTTTACTTTTTAACCTGATTCTTTTTACCTCCTGTTTCATTTCATCGCTCGTAAATATCCTCTCCCGTAATGTATTGCTCTTTTTCATTTTTATTTTTATTTTGATAAATTATTAATCCGAAACAAATAATTCCTACCACAATAACAATACCTGTTGTTACGCCCCACATAAGCCAACCAAAAGAAATGTTATCAATATTATAAATTAATAGAACCTGCTGAACCGCAACAGGAAAAGCGCCAAATCCGCCGGGAGAAACGATCATAGCGAGTGTTGCCAAAGAAAGAACACTGAATGCTGCCCCGATTCCAAGAGAGGCGGTTGCCGACAATGCATAAAAGCCAATGTACACTTCAAACAAATAGCACGTCCAGATAAATATAGTATGGGCAAAAAATTTCTTTCTTTTTTTTAAATGCAAAATTGTGGAGTAGCCTTCTTTTAATCCGATATGGTAACCTTTTAATTTTAAAAACAACTGGTGATTTTGGTACTTTTTTGAAATCCATTTTCCAATTAAAAAAATTATTGTAATAGCAAATAAAGAAATAAGAATCATGAGCCATAATGGAAATGCCATTTGATAATTGGCAAGCTGGTTAATTTTTGTCTTTATAAAATTATTTACAGTTCCAATCTGAATTAAAAATGTAATAACGATCAAAAAAAAATAGCACAAAAGA
>JBEPVG010000126.1:0-6060 GCA_041691175.1 Chitinophagaceae bacterium | reverse complement strand
CGAAATCGAAATATTAAATAGATAAAAAAACTGGTTTATTAAAATTAGACCGCGTTATTTATTCATCATTTCATTACCCCGTTAATTACGGATTTATTCCGCAATCTCTTGGTAAAGATGGCGATCCACTGGATATTTTGGTGATGTGCACTGAAGCAATTCAGCCTTTGTGTTTGGTAGAAGCGTTTGTAATCGGCAATATGCAAATGATAGATTCTGGCCTGATTGATGACAAAATAATTGCAGTTGCAGTAAGAGATCCGGGTGTAAATTATATCACCAACCTGGATGAAGTGCCACCTCATATTTTTAAAGTGTTGAAAAATTATTTTGAGCAATATAAAGTTTTGGAAAATAAAAAAGTAGAGATCAACGATTTCCAGGACAAAGAAAAAGCGTTTGAAATTATTAATGAATCAATTCAATTTTATAAAGAAACCTATCCAAAATAACCTGAGTAAAATCAAAATAAACTGGATGAAAAAACTGATATTGGCGGCAATGATCTTCATTGGATTTTCATGCACTAAAACTAAAACCCATGACGGTCCAAAAACACCTGAATATTATACAAGATGTGGAACCTTATTAACGACGCCCACATTGGATAGTTTTGTTCCTCCAACTTATTACATTACGGCGATAGTTGCGTTTCCTGAAGGGGATGAATTGGTTCATTTTCATGGTGACGTTACGGGCGATCATGATGGTTCCTGGTTTCTTTCAAAGTATGATAAGGACAGCACTTATTGTTCGGACGCGATTTTGAAGTTGAGTAAATAAAAGTTTCCAAAGATTTAGCAAATAAAAATTCAAATTATTTGTTTGTTTACTGAAAATGGATTGTAAGAACGCTTTAATAATTCAATAATCGGATAATCGCTTCCTCCAACTTTTCCTCATTCGGCAACATTGCATTTTCTAAAATAATATTCATTGGAACAGCAGGAAGATTTAATGCGCCCAATACTTGTACCGGCGCATCTAAGAATTGAAAGCATTCTTTTGCAATCCTTCCTGCAAGCGCCTCTGCGAAGGAATTATTTTGTTGCTCTTCTGTGAGTACCAAACACTTTCCATGTATTTTTACAGTAGAAAAAATCAATTCTTCATCCAAGGGGAATAAAGTTCTTAAATCAATAATTTCTATTCGACCGGGAAAATTTTTTGCAGCATTTTTAGTCCAATAAACACCCATTCCATAAGTAATAACGCAACAGCTTTCACCATTTTTAATTTTATTTTCTTCGGCGTTTAAAATCACATTTCCTTTTCCAAGTGGTAATATATAATCGCGGGAAGGTTCAACTCTTTTTGCATCCTCTGTTCCTGGAACTTTACTCCAGTAAAGACCTTTATGTTCCAGCAAGATCACCGGATTTGGATCAAGAAAAGCCGCTTTCATCAATCCTTTCATATCCGCGGCATTTGATGGATAAGCTATTTTTATTCCTTTGATAGAAAGCAATAAAGTTTCAATACTTCCGCTGTGATAAGGACCACCTCCTCCATAAGCACCGATGGGAACACGAATGACAGTTTGCACCGGAAATTTTCCATTACTTAAGTAACAGCTTTTAGCCACTTCTGTTGCTAATTGATTTAAACCCGGATAAATATAATCGGCAAACTGAACTTCAACAATTGGTTTTACACCAACTGCGCTCATGCCCACAGTAGAGCCAATTATGTACGCTTCCTGAATAGCGGTATTAAAAACACGATGTTCACCAAATTGCTTTCCCAAAGTTGCCGTTTCTCTGAAAACCCCGCCGAGCCTTGCTCCTACATCCTGGCCGTATAAAACTGACTCTGGAAAATCTTCCATAATTTCACGGATTGCAAATAATGCCGCATCTACCATTACTACTTTCTCTTTTCCTGCAGGAGTTCTTTCCCCTTTTTCTTCGGTAATATTTGTTGGTGCAAAAATGTGTTCGCTAACTTTTAAAGGATCAGGTTCCGGCGCTGCTTTTGCGCTTTCAAATTGCCCGGAAACAGCCTCAGAAACGATGGCTTCAATATCATTCAAATCTTTTACTTCAATTCCTAAATGAAGTAACCGGTTTTTTAATTTCGGGAATGGATCTTCTTTTGCATGTTTTGCAAGATCGTCTTCCGAACGATAAAATTCTTTTCTAACACCACTTGTGTGATGCCCAAGCAGCGGCACTTTAGCATGAACTAAAAACGGCGTTGAATTTTCTCTTACTTCTTTTACCACATTTTTCATCACTTCAAAGCTTTGAAAAAAATCACTTCCATCTATACTAATTCGTTGCAAACCTTTAAAGCCTTTGGCAAATTCTGATGCATTCATCGTTCGTGCTTCTTCAGAAGTTACGCTGATGCCCCAATCATTGTCCTGCACTAAATAAATGATGGGTAATTTTTTTAAAACAGCGAACTGAAAGGCTTCGCTCACTTCGCCTTCAGTAAGGCTTGCATCGCCCAGTGAACAAACAACTATAGGGAATTCATCATTTCCACCTTTTTTGAATAATGGGGAATTAATTGTCTGCAAATATTGTAATCCCTGCGCAATTCCTGTGGCCGGAATCGCCTGCATTCCTGTTGCACTGCTCTGATGAATGATGGTTGGTTTATCGTCTCCGCGATAATTCGGATGTGAATAATATTCTCTTCCACCGGTAAAGATATCATCGCCTTTTGCAAGCAATTGCAACATCAGGGTATAAGGCGTAAAACCCAATCCCAATAGCAAACTTTCGTCACGATAATAAGGGCTTACATAATCGCAGGGCAATAACTGAAATGCCGTTGCAAGCTGAATCGCTTCGTGGCCGCGGGATGTAGAATGTACATATTTACAGATTTGCCGGTTTGCTTCATAGGTTTGAGCCATCGCACCGGCAGTACACATCAGGCGATAAGCATTTAAAAGAATTTCTTTATCCATAAATTAATTAGCTGATTTGCAAATTAGCTAATTAATCGTTTCGTTGGAGGCAATCCATTCCCATTTAAAGATGTACAAGTAACTTTTCTAAATTTGCACAATTTTTTAAGCGAGGATGCAAATATGGTTTGATGGAAAAACGTGGCGGAAATAAAATGTTAACCCATCAGTTTATTAGTTAATTAAAACTTTTTCCACAAAACCCACTTCCGATGCAGTTGCCGCTCCTTTGAAAGATTCTCTTGGTTTTAATCCCAGTAAATCAAACATCATTTTATCCTGGTCAAAATCAGGATTTGGCGTAGTCAATAATTTTTCTCCGGAAAAAATAGAATTAGCACCCGCCATAAAACACAGCGCCTGTTCGGCGATAGTCATTTCATTGCGGCCGGCACTTAATCTCACCATAGCTTTCGGCATAATAATTCTTGCCGTCGCAATCATTCTGATCATATCCCAAATGTCTACTTTCGCATTTCCTTCCAAGGGAGTGCCTTCCACTCTCACCAAAGCATTTATAGGCACACTTCCCGGGTGCGAAGGCAGCGTAGATAAGGTGTGTAGCATTCCTATTCTGTCTTTATAAGTTTCGCCCAATCCAATGATGCCGCCGCTGCACACGCTAATACCGGCTTTACGAACATTGCTCAAAGTTTCGAGCCTGTCGTCATAAGTGCGCGTAGTAATAATTTCGGAATAATATTCCCTCGAAGTATCTACATTATGATTGTAAGCAAATAGCCCGGCTTCATGTAATTTCTCTGCCTGGCTTTTTGTGATCATTCCTAAAGTGCAACACACTTCCATTCCCAATTCATTCACTCCTTTTACCATTTCAAGCACACGGTCAAAATCACGATTGTCCCTTACTTCGCGCCATGCAGCGCCCATACAGAATCTTGTGGATCCTGCTTCTTTTGCTTTTTGCGCAGACGCTAGCACATCCTCCTTTTTCATAAGTGCTTCTACTTTAAGCCCTGTATGATTTCTGATAGATTGGGAACAATAAGAACAATCTTCTGAACAAGCGCCAGTCTTAATGGAAAGCAAAGTACATACCTGCACTTCGCCGGTTTCCTGGTAATCGCGGTGAATTTCAGACGCTTTATAAATAAGCTCTAACAAAGGCGTATTGTAGATTTCAGCGATTTCTTCTTTTGTCCAGTCGTTTCTTATTTGCATTTTTATAAAGAATGATTTTGTAGTTGGTTAATAATTTTTTTTGGTGCGTTGTAGATTGAGTTGTTCCTGCTATTAAAAAACATTTTACTCAATATTCAGGAACAGTTGTCTCTATTTTTCTGTTTTCAGAAACTATAATTTATCGATTGATTCTTTAATCTAAATTTTTATTTATCAAAAATAACTCAAATTGGTCTTAGGCGTTAAGACTAAAACAGTTTCATAAATCAATCTTATTGTATTTTCCACATCATCTTTATGAATCATTTCTACAGTTGTGTGCATATAACGCAATGGAATAGAAATCAATGCTGAAGGGCATCCGTCATTTGCATAAGCAAAAGAATCTGTATCAGTGCCGGTGCTGCGACTAACGGCTGCGAGCTGATAAGGGATCTTATTTTTAACGGCGGTTTCTTCAATAAGATCACGCAATTTATTATGAACTGCGGGGCCATAAGTTAAAGATGGCCCTTTGCCGCATGAACATTCTCCTTCCGTATTTTTATTGATCATCGGAGTAGTTGAATCATGCGTAACATCTGTAATAATGGCAATATTTGGTTTTATTCTTCTCGCGATCATTTCTGCACCGCGCAACCCGATTTCTTCCTGAACTGCATTCACCACATACAAAGAATAAGGAATTGTTTTTTTATTTTCTTTTAATAAACGGGCAACTTCTGCAATCATAAAACCACCGATGCGATTGTCAAATGCACGGCCGATCAAATTGCCATAAGCAATCTCATCAAAACCTTCTGTATAAGTGACCACAGCGCCGACATGAATTCCCAAATCTTCTACTTCTTTTTTATTTCTTGCTCCACAATCGAGAAAAAGATTTTCTACTTTTGGTTGTGTTTCTTTATTTTCGTCGTGGTGACGGGTATGAATTGCAGGCCATCCAAAAACCGCTTTCACCGCACCTTTTTTCCCATGGATAACAACGCGTTGAGAAGGCGCAATTTGCTGATCTACTCCGCCATTTCTTTTTAAATAAATGAATCCTTCCGGAGTTATATAATTTACAAACCAACTGATCTCATCGGCGTGAGCTTCTATCACTACTTTAAAAGGTTTACCAGGATTGATAACACCCACTGCGGTTCCATAAGGATCGGTGAAAGTTTCGCCCACAAAAGGTTTGATATAATTCATCCAAACTTTTTGTCCGTTATATTCTGAACCTACGGGCGATGCTGTGTTCATGTAAGTCCTTAAAAAACTCATTGATTTTTCAGAAATACCGGAAGAGGATTTTTTGTTATTTGCCATTTTGAAAATTAAAATTTAATTGTGAGAAAATGCAAATTTAAAGGTTTAGACTGAATAGGTAAACGAGCATCGCCTGCGTCAACATCATGCCATCAATGCCTGCGAGATAAATATAATCGGAATTTGATTTTTTGGTAATTTCTATTGTTACCAAAGTAGCAGCAGCGGAAATAAGCATCGGAATTAAAAATTGCATTTGAGGGAGATAAAAATATTGTGCGATAGATAAAAAGACAAAAATAATCAACAACAAATATGATAAATTGTAAGATCTTTTATGGCCAAGAATCACTGCCAATGTCTTTATATTTTCTGAATTATCTACTTCAATATCGCGCATATCAAACAGTAAACAAAGAATAAACATGAAAAGCAATCTTTTGATAAATATAAAAATAAAAAGGCCGGTATCGTATGCGTGGCCGCTTACCGGAAACCATACAGTTACTAAAGTCCACAAAAGAGCGAGCGTAGTTATTTTTAAAAATCCATAATCTTTAATTCGTTTTTTTTTGCCAAAAGGAAGAAAGGGAAACGAATATAAAAACGAAACACACCCGAGAACAAAAAGAATAAAAAAATGTTCGAGGTGAAAGCTAAATAGACTAAATATGATTAAAATACCTCCGACGATCTCGCCCGCTGGCAGGCCGGCCTGGCCGACCGGCCCGAGGTGACGA
>JBEPVG010000125.1:0-6105 GCA_041691175.1 Chitinophagaceae bacterium | reverse complement strand
CTCCTGATCCGCTTTATATAGATAAAAGCCTTCCAATTATAATTGGAGATAATGGCTTTCCGCTTCGTGCTCCGGGATCAGATAAAAAGATTTTGGGAAATTCAATGCCTAAATGGATTGGAAGCATCAACAGTACCTTGAATTATAAAAACTGGGGATTCTCCTTCCTGATCGATACCCGTCAGGGATTACAAAAATGGAACCAGTTGGATAATTTTATGGCAGCATTTGGGATTGCAAAGTATACAGAAAACCGCGATCAAACCATAATTTTTCCTGGTGTACATGCTGATGGAACTCCAAATACGACTCCGGTATTTTTAGGTCAGGCTACCGGCCCTGACGGAGTTAATTATGGAGATGGCTATTATAGAAAAATTTATAGAGGTGTAACAGAAAACTTTGTTCAGGATGCTTCCTGGATAAGGCTTCGCACCATTAGTTTGTCTTATACCTTACCACAGGCATGGATTAAAAATAGCTTTATATCCCATGCCACCGTTAGTTTTACCGGAAATAATTTATGGCTTTCCACTCCTTATAATGGATTTGATCCCGAATCGAGCGATGCGATTGCCGGAGATTTGACCGCCAGCTCACAGGCAGGATTTACGTATCCGCAATTGCGTAATTATTTATTCACCTTAAACGTAAGTTTCTAAAAAAATAATTATGAAAAAATATTCAATAATAATTAGTTCGTTGCTGTTTATAATGATTTTGACGGGAGGTTGTAAAAAATATCTTGATATCAATAAAAATCCAAACGCTGCTGAGGAGCCGCCTATTGAAGGATTGCTTGCAAATACAACAAACCTTACCGGATTTAATGTGTATTACATTAGCGATTGGACATCCTATTATGTTCAATACCTGGCTTCCCCAAGTGTGAGCGGTCCTACAGATACTTACCAGCAAATAGATCCATCCGGAACCTGGGGTGCAATTTATAATGTGCTTACCGACTTGCATGATATGCACAAATTTGCCGAAGAAAAAGGTCTAAACGCCTATATGGGAGTTGCCAATATTCTCACTGCATGCAATCTGAGCATGGCCAGTAATATCTGGGGCGATATTCCGTATTCTGAAGCTTTTGTGGGAGTAAGTAATCTTGTTCCAAAATTTGATGATCAAAAGGCGCTGTATGACACTTGCCTCAAATTGATAGACCAGGGAATTGCTAATTTGCAACAACCTGACGCTGTAGGACAATTAGATCAAAACAGCGATTTTATTCATGGCGGAAACGACAGCGCCTGGATTTTAACTGCTTATAGTTTGAAAGCAAGATTGTTGAACGAAGTTTCTAAAACTTCTCAATACGATCCCAACCAGGTTTTAGCAGCGATTGATAAAGCTTATACAAATAACAATGATGATGCCCAGGTAACACAATTCGTAGATCGCAATCCCTGGGCCCAGGCAGCAATTAATAATAAAAACCTGGTGTTAGATGCGTGGCTTTCTTCATATTTTGTAAATGCCACTAATGGAAATACTTACGGAGTTTTTGATCCAAGACTGCCTCAAATCACAGATACCACTATGTTCCTTGATTACAGGGGAACCCCCAATGGAGCAGGTTACCAGGGAACAAGAAATACCGATCATGCCCAAAGTTACCTTGATGTGGATAAATGGTATTCAAGCACCAACTCTCCTTTGCAAATTATCACCAATGCAGAAATCCGTTTCATAGAAGCAGAAGCTGCTTTAAGGGCCAATAATCCCGGTAGAGCTTACACAGCTTACATCGCAGGAATCACTGCCAGCATGAATAAATTGGATGTTCCGGCAGATTCAATTGCAAAATACCTCGCAAATCCGGCTGTTTCAGTTGGCGCAGATGCACTTACTTTGAATCTGATCATGAAAGAAAAATATGTAGCTTGTTTTCTGATGCCAGTTACCTGGGTAGATATGCGACGCTTTGATTATTCATACAAGGATTTTGTATTACCCGAAAATGTTACTTTAAATACTTTTATCAGGAGAATGGATTATCCATCTACAGAAATTTCAAGAAATGGATCAAATGTTCCTGAAGTTCAAAGAACAGATCACCTTTGGTGGGACCAGTAAAATTTCTATTCTTTTATAATTTAAAAAAAGAGGCTATCGATAAAAGACAGCCTCTTTTTTTATTCGGCAACTACGTCCTGTTTCATCTGAAATATTCCAGGAGAATAATAGTGATTCCTAAAATAATCTCAAAAACCATAATAAAATTCAAATATTTTCCTCCCGACCCAACTTTTATCCTCGAATACAATCTGCCTATTCCGGAGAAAATAACAACAATCCCAATGAAATAGATTAAGTCTTTTGTTTCATGAATATTAAAAACAACCCACGCCATTAGCAAACCAAGGCCAAAATAAATTCCGCTGAGAAACCTAAAAAGATTGTCCAAAACTGGTGGAGTGGGAATAGTTTTAGGCAAAAAGGAACCCACTCCTTTTATCAATAGATTGAGGCCTCCTAATAAACATATCAGTGTAACGAGGCTTAGTAAAATTTGTAATGATAATTCCATATAGTACTTCCCATATTATTGATCAATGAAAATAAAGCTTCGAACTGGCTTGAAAAATCTCTCCCTGATTGTTAAGATTATAAAAATAGAGATTAAAGGTAATTACAAAAAGATGATATTTATTCGTTTACCGGAAAGATAATTTTACTCTTCTTAAACTAAAGCATGGTCCAGATGACGCCTTAAATTATTGATGTAACTATTGGCTCAATCACATAAAGTCTGCAAATGGAATCGGATTACAAAAAGACGATTTTTGTTCGTTTACTGCAATACAATGTAATAATCAATTAAATGGAACTTAAAAGCTGTCAGTACTCAATACAGTCTGTCCGGCCGGATATTGAATGCCTGCATCATCTTCGGCAGTTATAAAAATTTTAGTTGGCTTGTAAGAAGAAACTGTTTGTAATGAGCTTTTTAAGGTTTGTGAAATCATACTGCTTGAAGTTTTAAGTTGTCCTATTTTCTTTGTCCCATTTTCGCCAGTATCCATCCAAACTATATATGCCTGTTTTGGTGGGTTCAATCGTTTGGGAGCAGCCAAACGTTTTAAACTCAAATCAATGTTGTAATTATTGTTTTTATCCTTTTTTACTTTTACATATCCTTCGGCAGCCGGTACAACTGAGGAGGTGCCAAATGTTATTTTCTTTGAGCAGGATTGCAAAAAACCTGTGATGCAAAAGATTAAAGCAATACCTAAAAGGCTTTTTAAGATCAGTGTGTAATTTTTATTTTTCATAATTTTTTTTTAAACGTTTAAACATCCTTAAGCAAGTTACGGTCTTTAAATGAACATCAACAGATTGTGAACATGATGCAGGGCTGTTTTTTTATTAATCAATTTTCTTTGGATATAAAAGTTTGAAGGCATTTGAAACTGCCTGGTGCATAATTGTGGCGTGATTTTCTTGTGGCAAATAGTCAAAAAACACATTTACATCTTTGCTTTTTGTTCTCTTGATTTTTTCTGCTAATAAGTTTGCATCTACTTCCATTACTCTTGGAATTTCAGTTGGTGTCAACCCCTCTTTTCCAACACCAATGTAAATATCTGTTGGTGTTTTAAAAGTTTCTGATAGAATTTTTGAATTCAGTTTTAATAGCGAACCATTGTCCCACCATAAACTTGGACTAACAATAATATATCTATTAAAAAGTGTTGGTTCTTTTAGCAAAATTCCTGTTGCTAAAAGTCCACCTAATGATTGACCAATAATGGTTCTATCCTTATTTGCCTTATATTTTTTTTCAATAAACGGCTGCAATTCATTTTTTAAAAATGAAATAAACTTGTCGGAATGTCCTGTGGTTGGATAAGCCTTCCTGTCTTCTTCGAGTGTTGTTGGAAATGTAAAATCTCTTCTCCTGTCAACTGTTGCAATACCTACTACAATTGATTTTGGAATTTGGTTAATCCATTTAAAAGTATAGAACTGAACAAGTCCTACAATATGAATAAAATCTTCGTTAGCCGAACCGTCAAGTAAATAAATTACCGGATATTTTGTTGTGTCGTTCTGGCTATAACCTTCGGGAAGATAGATGTTTAAAATTCTTTTTTCACCCAGTTCTTTTGATTGAATTTCGTCAATTACGCCGAGTATAAATGGTCTAGTCGTATCGGTACTTTTCGCTTTAATTTTTTGTCCAAAACTTAAAGTCGTTGAAAAAAATAATATTGAGAGTATAAAAATATTTTTCATTTTACTGCGCTTTTTTATTGGTGTATTTTTTTAAAAACCGTAACGCCTAATTTCTTTAAATAAACTCGTAAGAAATAATTTCCTTTAAACCAAAATCTATATTTTTAAAATAAAAAATAATTTAGCTAAAATAATTCAATACCCCATGTTCTTTTCCAGGTGGCTCCGGCAGCGAGTTGGCTAATGCCTTCTTTATTTTTCAATTGGTAATCATGCTGGATATTATCTGCTACCCCACACCAGGGTTCCAGACAAATAAAAGGTGCATCCTTAGCCGACCAGATGCCGAAATATGGAAAACCTTCAAACATAAACTTTACGCCATGCGGGTCCTTATCAGAATATAATGTTACCTGGTTACTGTTAATGTGTTTCAATACTATCGCATCATTATAAAACAAAGAAGATTTAAGATGCAGTTTTTTATCAACAAGTATTATGGTTTCTGAAGTACCATTTGTCAAACCATTTATTAAAAGAAAGCGTTTCAAGGTGCTATCTTTTTCAAATGCCAGTGTATATTCAGTGTATGATAATTGCTCATTCAAAGGCACCCGAAATGCAGGATGTCCCCCGACTGAAAAATACATGTCCTCCTCATTCACATTTTGAACAATGTAGGTGCAATAAAGAGCATTTTGTTTTATTTCATATTGAATTCGGAAAATAAATTGAAAGGGATATACAGCAAGAGTTTCTTGATTGCTTTGTAAAGTGAAAATGGCTGACGAGTCACCAGTTTGTTTAGCTTCAAACATTTTATCTCTTGCAAAACCATGCCGAGACAAATGATACTCTTTATTATCAAAAATATATTTCCCGTCTTTCAATTCTCCGACTATTGGAAATAAAACAGGTGCATGTTTGCCCCAATAAACCCGATCAGCCTGCCATAAATATTCCAGGTTATTTAATTTCACACTTTGCAACTCAGCGCCCTTTTCATTTATAGTAATTACCAGATGATCATTCTTTAATTTTATCATTTAGTAAAATTACAAGTATTTTTTCCCAGGAAAATATTGAAAATAGAAATACTCATTAGATGTTAGTTTACTGGTATTTCGTTAAATCAAGTCTTCATTTGATTCTTCTCTTTTCATTCTAATTCTTCACAGTAATAGCTATGAAAATTTAGCAGATCAGTTATTTCCAAAACGATATCTTCTTCGTTGTCAATACGCAAAATTTTATCGCAGTCGTCAAGATCAAAATTCCATTTTGCGTTCGACAACATGTGGTCAATATGCGGTTTAAGTTTCTTTATCTGCGTTTTTAATTTTACAGATGTTTTAAAAACGTAAATCATTTTTGAGATAAAGTTGCCAGTAGATGATCTAAATAGTTTAATGTCATAGTAAATCCGCCTTCGAAGCCCATTTCAATCAACTTCTCCATGCGTTCGCGGGATTCATTTTTAATAATAATACTAACTTTTGTTGTTCCATTTTTCTCGCTAAAATTCAAATCCCATTCAGAACCCGGCAATTCAGGATTTTCATCTTTGTCTGCAAATGCATTCAAATATTTGAAATTGGTTTTTGGGCTAATGGATGTAAATTTCTGAATTGACCAATGCTCTTGTCCTTCCGGGCTTACCATAGCATAAAATCTTTTTCCGCCAACTTCAAAATTCATAACTTTTGTTTTTGATGCCCAGGGTTTAGGTGCCCACCATTGGTCAAGAATTTCCTGTTTGGTAAAAGCATCCCATACAAGTGAAAGCTCGGCATTAAATTCCCTGGTTACGAATACCGTTTTTGTTGCTTTGTCAACGGTAAAATCGAATAGCAAACTGTTTGTCATTTTTTTTGTTTTTTAATTGTTGATAATACTTTGTCAAGTTGATTAAATCGG
>JBEPVG010000124.1:0-6107 GCA_041691175.1 Chitinophagaceae bacterium | reverse complement strand
GTTATGGACGAGCCGGCATGGCAAAACGCTGAAGCTGCTAAAAACTTTCACATGGTTTTGCCGATGGATACCAGCTCGTCGAAAGTGCCGACGGAAGTACGCATGGCCTACGATGATAAGAATATTTATATTCATTGCGGGACTGGCTACAGAAGCGTTATTGCGGCAACGCTTTTAAAAAAACAAGGGTACCATAATTTGAGAAATGTTTTAGGTGGCTGGGAAAAAATTAAAGAACAAAAAAATATTCCTACTGAAAAAGAAGCAAGCGTTTTGAATTAAATTTTATTGTGAAAAAAATCTGCAAAAAAAAGCCCATCGCGATTTTTTATCTTTCTTTACATTTTATAATACATGGAAAGATCACAGCAAATACGCTATTTTTTATTCAGCCAATATCTTTCTGATGGTATTCGTATTACTCTTGAAATAATAATTCCTGCTGTTATCTTTTCATTTCTCGGTAATTTAGAAACAGGTCTGGCTCTGTCTTTAGGCGCTTTATGCGTAAGCATTAGTGATGGTCCCGGACCAGTTATCCATAAAAGAAACGGAATGTTGCTTTGCAATATTTTCGTTTTCATCAGTGCATTTTTGACAGGCATGTTAAACGATAATTGGCTATCGCTCGGGCTTCTTATTTTATCTGCCTCTTTCATTTTTACCATGTTCTCGGTTTATGGAAACCGTGCTACTTCAGTGGGATTTGCAGCCTTGTTAATTATGATTTTACTAATGACGAAAATCATTCCTGCAGAGCAAGTATTCAAAGAATGTTTATTGATTTTATGCGGTGGAATTTGGTATATGTTGGTAGCATTATTATTTTATAAAATCAACCCATATCGGCCAGCACAACGTTCTTTAGGAGATTGCATTCACGAAACAGCAAAATATCTACTGATCAAATCTGAACTGTATAATCCAAAATCCAATCCTGAAGACCAATACCAAAAGCTGTTGCAACAACAAATTAATGTAAACGAAACTCAAAATGCGGTAAGAGAATTATTATTTAAAAACCGCGAACTACTCAAAGAATCAACACATACAGGACGCCTATTAGTACTGACTTTCGTAGATGTGGTAGATTTGTTTGAGCACATCATGGCTACCTGGTATGATTATAATCTTTTAAGGAAAAAATATCTTGCCTCAGGAATTCTTGAAGAAATTTCTTTGATCATAAAAAAGATTGCCCGTGAAATGAACAATATTGGTGAAGCCATCCAGGCTAATAGTTCTTATAAAAAAGATTTTGATCTGATAAGCGAGCTGACAATTTTAAAAGAAAAGATTGACGCCATGCCGGATAAAGAAAATACGTTCATGCTTAAAAAAATATTGGTAAACCTTCGCAATCTTGGTGAAAAAACAGACGCAATTTTAAATTATTTTAAAGAAGATATTTCTCTAAAAGAAAAATTACGAAGTCGCAAAGAATATTCAAAGTTTGTAACGCATCAAAAAATAAACTGGCCTGTTTTTAAGAATAATCTCACATTCCAATCGTCTATTTTTCGTCATTCCCTACGTGTCATGATTACCTGTGGTGCTGGTTTTGCGGTCTCTAAACTTTTATCTCGAGGTCACCATAGTTATTGGATTCTAATGACGATCATTATTATTTTAAAACCAGCTTTCAGTCTCACAAAGAAAAAAAATTACGATAGATTATTAGGAACAATCGGCGGTGGAGTTATAGGATTACTTCTGCTATATTTTGTTCACGATAAAACAATTTTATTCTTTCTGATCATCTTTTTTATGCTCGGCACTTATACTTTTAAGACGCTGAATTATATTGTAATGGTGATTTTTCTTACTCCTTATGTGTTAATTCTTTTTCATTTTCTGGGGCTTGGTGCTTTGAATGTCGCCAGTGAAAGGTTGGTGGACACTGCGATTGGTTCAGCCCTCGCCGCAATAGCCAGTTATTTTTTATTTCCTCAATGGGAATCGAGACAATTGCAAACTTATATGGCGAATGTTCTGAAAGCAAATATCCATTACCTCAAAAAACTAAAAGAACTTTTTTGTGGAAACAAAATTTCTTCTCTCGATTATAAGCTGGTACGCAAAGAATTATTTGTAAGCACTGCAAATCTTTCAGCAGCATTTCACCGAATGCTGAGCGAACCAAAAAATAAACAGCGCCACAGAAAGGAAATTTATGAATTCGTAGTTTTAAATCATGTGCTTTCTTCAAACGTCGCAAGTCTTGCTGCAGTAATGATTCACAAAGAAAATTCATTTAAAGAATTTATTTATCCGGTTAAATCTTCTATAAATAATTTAGAAGAAAGTTTATATAAATTGGATAAAAATTATGCTGCCGCAGAAAATGACGCAACAATTGCAAATACTTCTCTTATTGACAATAAAACCACCAATACCCAGCTGAAGGAACAACTTGATTTTATTTATAAAGTTTCAACAGACATCGGAAAAATAACCAATTTAATTTCAAAATAATTCCATTCCCTATTTGGAAGAAAAACAATGTAAATTCCACTGGTATTTGCTTATTTTGTATAAGATGAAAATTCCTGTTATTTGTTTGTTTACTATTGGAAAAACCAGAAAGAATTTGAAATAATAAAAAAGAAATTAGTTATAAAAATCTTGAAATCAAAATTTTTATTCCTACAATTCCAATAGAAATTGCAAGTGCTTTAATAATATATTTTCCATTTATTTTTCTTGATAAATAAGCGCCCAATTGAGCACCCGGAACAACGCCAATCACCAGTCCAATCACCATTTTTACAATTAAAGGATCGTCATAATTCCCCTGCAAATAATGCACGATCACACTTACCGTTGACATGATTGCCAAAATAAAATGAGAAGTTGCTGTAGCAATATGCACCGGAAATAACAACCACTCCGACATCGCCGGAACATGAATAATGCCTCCACCGATTCCTAACAACGGCGAAAAATAACCAACAAAAAGACTGAGTATCATTCCCATTTTTAGATCATAAGAATAATAATAATTCTCGCCCCACTTATCCACCAAATGCTGATGAACCCAGCCCTTGTGGCTGCTCAAATGTTTATTTGCCAGTTCTTCTTTCCCCCCTTTGAAAAATAGAAAAGCTGCAAGTGCCAGCAAAAGGATTCCGAATACAATATCAAACACCCCACGTGGAATCACCTTGGTAGTAAGTACCCCAAAAATAGAACCGGGAATAGTACAAATGGCAAATATTATCCCTGCTTTATAATCAACTTTTTTTGTCCGCATGTAAGCCACGGATCCCGAAATTGCATTACAAGCCACTACCACCATTGAAATAGCAGTTATAGTCTCCGGAGTGAAATCCGGACGCAAAATTATGAGAAGTGGGACCAAAATAAATCCTCCGCCAGCGCCGATTAAAGTGCCGAGCGTACCAATAAAAAAACCAATGACAATCAATAAATAAATATTTTCCATATTGTCGTAAAAGCTCGAAAAGTAACCAAATATTCAGAAGAAAAAAATAATTAATAATAGAAGCGTTTTTGAAATAGTAAATAAAGAAAAAAATAAGATTTCGGACCACACATTAATACACCATCGCATTATTACATCAATTAATTAACTTTCCCACTCTCCCGTTATTCCCCGCAAAATAAACTGAATTTCCCTTTTTGGCTTTTCTGCAAACGTGAAAACTTTCTTTGCTAATACTTTTCCATTTTATCCCATCATCATTCGAAATATCCACACCATTTAAACCGCAGGTGATCCATTTGTTTTTGGATAAATATTCTACACAACTTCTATAGCCCGTTGGGGAAATTTTTGGCTGGAACCAGCTACGACCTCCGTCTTTAGTGATCGTGCAATTCTTATCTGTTGAATCTTTCTCTAAAAAATCACCTCCAACGACGATCATTGTTTTGCTGTTTTTTACGGCAATAGAATTAGCTCCTGTAGATTCCTTTCCCTGGTTTATCGGAAGCCTTATTTTTTGATCGCGAATAAAAATATGCGAGCTCAAACCGCCGCTTACAAATACAGCCTCTGATTTATTTAATTTTCTGACATTTGTTCCGCTGCTTGCAAAACAGGCTTCACCGCTATCGGCAACCGGTTTATATTTGTCCGGAATATTCTGCCATGTTTTACCCCCATCAAATGTTCTGCCTATATAAAACAAATGATTGATTGGATCTCCAATTACAATTCCGCTCTGGTCATTCCAAAATTCCATCGCATCTAAAAACATTCCTTTTGTTTTGTTTTCAAAAACAATTTTCCAGTTATCACCGCCATCAACTGTTCTTAAAATATAACCGGGTTCATCTACTGCCATAATTAAAGCAGTCTTTTTATCAAATGCTTCAATATCTCTGAAATCTGTTTTTTCAAAACCCTTTACAACTATCCACCTCCAGCTTTTGCCGCCGTTAATACTTTTTCCCACAGTTCCATTGCTTCCACTTACCCACACCACGTCATTGCTGACAACGCTCAACCCCCGAAAAGAAGCATGACCACTTTCCGAAAGAATTTCAATTTTTTGTGCGAATGAATTTTGGAAGATGAAGAAAAGAAAAAATGTATAAAGTAATTTTTTCATTAAAAAGATATTTGCTAAATATGATGTTTTCAATCAAATATACATTTCAAGGATTTAATAGGAATAAAAAAAAAGATGAAGTGCTTTTTGTTTTATTATAGAGGGAAAATCATGTCGCCTTTCTATACAGACTTTGAGGTCTCAATGATATTTTTCAAAATACATCTTTAATTTTCTTCGTTTCGAATGGAATAAAATTAAAAAATTTCACAGAAAAGTGAAAAAGATTATAAAGAGAAATGGAATAAAAAAGAAAAGGAATTTAAATGGAGAGAAGTCTTTTGAGGAGATTTTTCTTTTTAGGCTGAAAACCAAATTCACCTGCTTCATCCTTGTTATCTTTCTTAGCAACAAAATTGGTAATGCCATATTGAAGCGCAGTTCCCAAGGCCTTTTTAACTATTCCTGCAGATTTTCCAACGATCATCTTTCGGGAAAAATAACCGGCTCCCAGGCCAAGCGCTACCTTTAATAGATTGTGTTTCAAAGAAGTAGATTCCTGCACTTCGTGCAAGGTATTTTTTAAAATATTTGTTGGTTTTAAATCCTCAAGAATCACATGAAAATGATCTTTTAAGTCTTCTTCTAAAATCATTTTTCTTCTTTCCAACCTTTTAATGGCAGTTGAAAGATCAGTCGTATTCGCGATTATTTCAAGCTTTTCATCGGCTGTTTCTTCGTTGTTCATTTCTTGAAATTTAATCTATTAATTCTTTAATAAGTCTGTCACTAACTGGTTGTTTTAAAAATTTGTTTCTGCCGGAATAAAGGACAAGTCCGATGATAATATAAATTGCCGCCATGATAAAAAATCCCCAAAATGAGTTACCAAGTAATTCGCCTATCAATAACCCTAGCCCTATGGTAACACAAATTAAAACCAGAAATAAAAGAAATATAACGATTACAGAAACGATTAAAGTGGACATAAAAGAAGAAACCTTATTAATCGCTTTTAGCTTAAATAAATCAAGCCTTATGTCGCCGTAATTTTTAAGTTTATAAAATAGCTCCTCTACACTGGTAGGTTTATTTTCCATGTTTATTATTTTATCACCGGACATTTTTGTCCCGTTTTCAACACATTGAAATAAACGAATTATGAGTTAATGGGGTTAGGATTTCTAACATCATTCCTCATTGCGTTCGCTTTTTCTTTTGCCTGGTTAACCATATCCTTGCCCGCCTCAGTTCCTTCAGAAACGAGGTTTGACAATTTTTGCTTGGCAGCATCATACTTTTCAGAAACGGTGTCGGAAATATCGTTGTATTTTTCCTTCACTGTACCAGCCAGGTCAGAGCCTTTTTCGGCAATTCTTCTCCTGGTTTCTGTACCTTTTTCAGGTGCGAATAAAATGCCTAAAACAGCTCCGGCTGCTGCACCAGCTAATACACTTGCAAATACTTTTCCTGCGCCCATAATTGTAAATTTAAATTTTTAAAAAATGTTTTTCAAAACATATAAATACAAAACATTGCCAAGAAAAAATAAAATAAATATTAATAGCTAAAACCCTTTATTCATGAGTG
>JBEPVG010000123.1:0-6155 GCA_041691175.1 Chitinophagaceae bacterium | reverse complement strand
AGTTCCGGCGGCGCCCATATTTTTTTGGGCTCCGGCAAAAATCAAACCGAAAGAATTAAAGTCTAATTTTCTGCTCAGAATATCACTCGACATATCCGCAATGATGGGCATACTTACTTTTGGAATTTCCTGCCATTGAGTTCCATAAATTGTGTTGTTTGTGGTAATATGAAAATATTTCGAGTCGTTAGGAACGGCAAAATCTTTTGGAATAAAATTGTAATTTCTTTCCTTTGAACTGCACACCACATCTACGTTTCCAAAAAGTTTGGCTTCTTTAATTGCTTTGATACTCCATACTCCGGTATCTGCATAAGCTGCCGTTTCTTTTTCATTCAATAAATTCATGGGCACCTGCATAAACTGAACGGTAGCCCCGCCATGAAGAAACAAAACTTCATGATCGTCATCCAAATTCATCAACTCTTTTATTAAAGAAATTGCTTCTTCCATCACGGATTCAAAAAGCGGTGTACGATGTCCGATTTCTAAATTAGATAAACCACTTTCTTTGAAATTGAAAATTGCTTTTGAAGCTTGTTGCAAAACACTTTGAGGAAGAATTGAAGGTCCGGCGTTAAAATTGTGAATCATGAATTGATAAAATTGCTTTATGGATTATTTATTCGTTTACTATAAAATTTAAGAGCGCAAAGTTCTGCTTTTTTTATTTTGTCAGAATAGGAATCTTGATTATTTGTTGTTTTACTAATAACCATATTCCAACGCTTTTCCTCACTCATGGGTTCTTCCTTTTATCGCTTTACCGTTTTTCCAGTCTTCATTTAATTTCTCAAATTCTTTCAAATCATTTTCGGAAAATGTTTGTTTCGATAATGATGAAAGATCCGGCTGGCCCGCATTTACCCATGCTGTGTACCAAAAAGATGCAATCGTCAGGATGGATTGCCTCATTCTTCTTTCCACCATTCCATTCAGTATTTTATCATAAGCGATTGTATAATCCGAAGAATATTGTTTGATCAAAGTATTATTTCTTTTTTCAAATGCATATTTTTTATCACCCGGAAATTGGAATGATAATTCCTTCTCAAATCTCAAAACAGAATCCGCAGCGTTCGCACTTTCCAAAACCCTTTCCCAGATAATTGCTCCCGGATCTTTTAGATATTCAGTTTTACCAATAAAAAAATCAAACTTTTTATCAGCGAGCAATTCAGGAACGCGGCTTTCCCAAAAAGCATGAATTCCTTTTTGATCAGTAAATTGCCCGTTATGATTTTCACACGCATGCAAAGGCACATGAGCATCAGCAATATAATGACCGAGTTCCGCACTGTTTTTTAAAATAGAAGAAAAGTTCTTTTCTTTGAAAGCCTTTGTCAGCCTGCCAAGCATTACTTGCACATGCCATGGAACAATACCGTAAGTTGCTAAAGTATCTGCGCCAAATTTATCCAAAGCATCCTGCCATTTATGAGGCACTTCTGCATAAGGATATTTACCGTAATGGTCAATATCAATATAATGGCGCGCACCTTCCGAAGCAACCGCATATCTTCTTTTATCGGGGTCAGTTGCGTGTTCTGAAATAAAATCAATGTTGGGTTTATAAAACAAAAGCATCTGCGGGGGCAGTAAAAAAACCGCATAATAATTTATTTTTTTATGCGCAAAAAATCCCCAGCAAAAACATTGCGTGGTAATTCCTAATAAGCAAATCAAAAAAATAATTTTTTTCAAACCAGGCGATTTTTTTATGAAGCATAGGCATCAACTACCGGATCTAAAGAATCATCTATTGAGTCAGAAATAGTTTGAGTAACGCCGCCGCTCACAGCAAATTTCATAGACTGAGCCGCGCTGATACTGGTTATCGGCCTGATCTTTTCTTTGGGAACAATATAAACATTTCCTGCAACAGAATAAGCCATTGGTAGATAAACGGCGACATAATTTTCCATTCCAAAAAGACTCATATCATCTTGAGTAATAAAGCCTACACGCCAAATATCTGTGTCATCTACACTGGCCAAAACATTATGGGTAAATTTCTTTTTGCTTCCGGCAAATGCTTCAAAAAAATCTCTTACAAATGAATAAAATAATTTAATGCCGGGCGTTTTTTCAAGAAGTTTATTTAACACCGATAGTATCCTTCCCATCACAAAAAAAGAGCTTAAATACCCGATTAATAAAATGAATCCAATAATGATTACAAACCCAAGCCCGGGAATATTTATCGCCGGTCTTAAGATGCCATCAATTTTATCAAAAACCAGATAAATAAAGTAAATCGTAATTGATACAGGACCAAGAATTAATAATCCTTGTAAAAAGTATTGGATGGTTCTCTGGTAGGTTAATGTTTTTTTCATCTCTAAATTAATTAAGTTTTCAAAGGTAAGTGAAGTATGATTTATAGATTTATATTTCTACGGCTTTTATGATTTTACCCCAATTAAAAATAGAAATTCGCAATTTTTGTTTGTTTACTAACAGCCAGGCTTTGCATTTCTGCCGCTCATCCCTAAAATTTAAAATCTTGTAATAAATATTCATGGAAACTTTGGTGACTTAAAAAGTTTCCTTAGTTTTGCGGCCGCTATGGAATTAAAAGACAGAATAAAACAAAAGGCAGGTGAACTTTACCGTCGTTATGGAATAAAATCTGTAACAATGGATGAGATCGCTACCCAAATGGGCGTGTCTAAAAAAACGATTTATCAATGTTTTTCTGATAAAAATGAGCTCGTAGATGCAGTCGTAGAGGAAATGCTGGAATATAATAAAACATCTTGCAGGAATAGCCGGATGCAGGCGCCGAATGCGGTTCAGGAAGTTTATCTCGGTATGGAAAGTCTTCAGGAAATGCTCGACAATATGAATCCATCAATTTTATATGATATTGAAAGAGGCCATCCACAAACGTTTAAAAAATTCATTGAATTCAAATATAATTTTCTTTTTGAACTGATGAAAAAAAATATTGAACGTGGAAAAATAGAAGGATTATACCGTCCCGAAATAAATGCCGAGTTTATTTCAAAAGTCAGGATAGAAACAATTATGCTGGCATTCAATCAGGATATCTTTCCAAAAAATCAATATTCTCTTCTTTATATTCAAAAGGAATTGCTGGACTTTTTTCTTTTTGCGGTGGCCAGCCCGAAGGGATATAAATTAATTACAAAATATCAAAAAGAAAGAAAATAACGTACAATGAAAACAAGGTTTATGAAATTTATTTTTACGGGGATATTAAGCGGAATTTGTTTTTTATCAAACGCACAAATAAAAAATGCTCCATCTCAAATTCATTCTTTTACAGCAAAAGAGGCAGTAGATTATGCATTGAAAAATACAGTTCAGGTAAAAAATGCATTGCTCGATATAGAACTTCAAAGGCAGCAGAATAAACAAATTACAGCAGCAGCTTTGCCACATCTTTCCGGAAGTGCGAGTTTAAGTTATAACCCAAGTGTGGCAGTGCAAACGATTCCTGATTTTATTTCACCGGCGGTGTATGGCGTGCTCTCAGAAAATAATGTAAAGAATGGCAATGGAGAACCGATCGTTTCTCCAAAAGACTTTGGCTTTTTCAGCGTGGGATTCGGATCAAAATATGCCTTAAATGCGGGGATAGATTTTAACCAGATTTTATTTGACGGCCAGGTTTTCGTAGGCCTGCAGGCAAGAAGAGCTTCTATAAAAAATGCAGAACTCGCCGCCGATGTCACCAAAGAACAAATAAAAGCAAACGTTTATAAAATCTATTATCAGCTCGTGGTTGGACAAAAGCAAATTGGAACTCTGGATGCGAATATTGGCAATTATGAAAAACTACTCCACGATACAAAAGAGATTTATAAAAACGGATTTGCAGAAAAATTAGATGTAGATAAAGTTCAGGTTCAATTGAGCAACCTTCAAACCCAAAAATTAAAATCGCAAAATCAAATTGATGCAGGAAAAGAAGGTCTCAAATTCTTAATGAATATTCCACAACAGGATTCACTTTTTCTTACTGACACACTTTCTGATGAAGAATTGAAGTCGGGAATTCTCGATGCAGATTATAATTACGAGGATAGAAAAGATGTTCAGCAATTGGAAACAGCGATGGAATTAGGAGGATACAATGTAAAAAGATACAAGCTTAGTAAATTGCCCACACTTTCATTAGCGGGGAATTACAGCAAAAGTGCACAGCAACAGAAGTTTGATTTTTTTAAATCGCCTTATTTTACTTCATCTTTTATCGCCCTGCGGCTGAGTGTTCCAATCTTTGATGGAGGCGAACGCAATGCAAATATTGCTACTGCCAAACTCAATCTTCAAAAGATGAACAACAATCTCGATCAGTTAAAATCGTCTGTTGATAATGACGTTATCCAATCGAGGATTAATATGAAATCGGCCTTATTAACGATGGATACACAAAAGAAAAATATTGAACTGGCGCAACAGGTATATAATTCAACCAAATTAAAATATGAACAAGGACTTGGCAGCAACCAGGAAATTTCTACAGCCCAGGCCGATCTTGTAGCAGCTCAAAATAATTATTACAACTCTTTATATGATGCCATCATCTCTAAAATTGATTATCAGAAAGCAGCGGGAAAACTTTAATTAAAAATAGAAAAATCAGTAGTACCAAATTATAATAACATGAAAAAAATAATGACGATCGGTTTAATGATCCTTTTTGTATCTTTTATTTTTTCCTGCAACAACTCTGACAAGAACCAGGCAGCGTTGAAACAGAAGAAAGCGCAACTTGAAAAATTAAAATCAGATAAAGATAAGCTCGATAAAAAAATTACCGCTCTGGAACAAGATATTGCCAAACTTGATACCGGCGCCACCATTGAAGCTAAACCAAAATTAGTTGCACTTACTACAATACAACAAGGAGATTTTAAACATTACCTTGACCTGCAGGGTAGCGTGGATACGAAAAATATTTCCTACATAACTCCTGCCGGACAACCGGGGCAAATAAAAGCGATTTATGTAAAACAAGGAGATAAAGTTTATAAAGGAAAACTGATTTTAAAATTAGATGATGCCGTAGCGCGCGAAAGTGTAGCTGCGATAAAACAACAATTGGGAAGTGTAAAAGCGCAGCTTGGACTTGCAAAATCAGTTTACGAAAGACAAAATAATCTTTGGGCGCAGCACATCGGAACTGAAGTGCAATTGCTGCAGGCGAAAACAAATGTAGAGACTTTGCAAAATCAACTGAAAGCCATACAGGCACAGGTCAACACAGCACAGGAACAAGCGAATCAAAGCAATGTTTACAGCAACGTTAACGGAACCGTTGATGACATTACAGCACACGTGGGCGAGACTTTTAGTGGCAATCCATTAGCCGGAGGTTATATAAAAATCGTAAATGAAACCAATTTAAAAATCACAGTAACAATTCCTGAAAATTATGCAGGGAAAATAAAAAAAGGATCAAAAGTGATTGTTCAAATTCCTGACATCAATAAAACTTTTGAGAGCGAAATTACTTTTATCAGCCAGGCAATTGGCACGGTAACCCGTGGATTTACTGCCGAAATAAAAGTGCCGGCAGGCCTCAATTTACGACCAAACCAAATTGCGCAGGTAAAAATTTTAGATTATACCGCTCCTAATTCAATTGCAATTCCATTAAACACTTTACAAACCGGTGAAAACGGAAAATATGTATTGGTTGCTGCAAAAGAAGGAAACAAAACGGTGGCAAAGAAGAGAGATGTGGTCATCGGAGAATTGTATGGCGATAATATTGAAATTAAAAGTGGTTTGCAGCCGGGTGATCAATTAATCACTGATGGTTTCCAGGGCGTGTTTGACGGACAAACAATCACCACCAGCGTAGAATAGGAAAATGAATTAAAACTGCTTTTACTGTAAAGCGACAACAAAAATTATATGAGTTTAACCGAAAATCTGAAGGCAAAATATAAAGAGTTTAAACCAACCAGTTGGTCAATAAAAAATAAATCTTCCATTTATTTGTTGATACTTTTTGTATCGTTGATGGGCATTTACCAATTTGTTACATTACCAAAAGAACAATTTCCGGATATTGTTATTCCTACAATCGTTGTGCAAACAATTTACGCCGGAAACTCTCCAAAAGACATTGAAAACCTTGTTACCAAGCCAATCGAAAAACAGTTGAAAGGCATTAC
>JBEPVG010000122.1:0-6156 GCA_041691175.1 Chitinophagaceae bacterium | reverse complement strand
GTGTTATACCCCAATTTAATCCGGAAGCAGTTCCACCTTGAGATCCATCATTAAATAAGGAAAGATCACCGGCAATCGCAGTTCCGGTTTTATAAGTTGAGCCGCTGGAAGATTGTCCACTGGCAAGATTAGAATTAATATACCTTAAAGAAATTCCTAAACCCAGTTTCTCAGAAAGTTTTCGTGAATAACCTGCATCTACTGAAAATTCCCGAGGTCTGTATTTTTGTAAATCCTGTCCGGAAGCATCGGTGAATTGAATATTTCCAAGGCTGAAATATCTTACCGAAGCAGAAATCGCTTGTTGATCATCCAATTGGGTATATCCGGAAGCAGAGACAAGATAAACATCATTTAATCCTAAGCTAGTAAGCCAAGGTGTATAAGTCAAGGCAATAGCAGACTTACTTTGCGCAAAAGGAATTTTTGAAAGATTCCAGAAAATTGAATTGGCATCCGGAATAGTCGCGATTCCTACATCACCCATCCCGCCTGAACGCGCATCCGGAGAAATTCTTAAAAAGGGTACAGCCGTTGTCACCACATTTATCGGATTTGCATCCTGCGCATTTACAGATATTGTAGTTCCAGTCAGCATTACCAGTGCCGTTAGTATTAAAAGGACTTTTTTCATGTGTTTTGTTTGTTCTGATTAGGTAGATTTATCTTTATAAACGTGGGGTTGAAGATTGTAAAAATAATTTTTTTTTTCAAACATCCAATTAATTTTCCCGTCAATTTAGCTCGAGAAACTTAGTGATGGGAAAAATATCATTTTTCTTCCTATTTCAGTTTTCACTTGCACATTGAACGGTTAAGACAATTTATTATTGCATTTAGCTGCACTAAAAGTGTAAGTTTTTTACTTCATCTATTAATTTATAAGTAATAAATACATCACGAAAGAACCACATTTGTGAACACTATGCAAAATTAGCCTTTAGCTTTAATTTTAGGGTTTATTGATAAAGGTAATAACAAAATAAAGTATTTATATTCGCATAAGAAATTTATCCCTTTCACAATAAGAAAGAAAACCTTTCGTTATTTAATCTGCAAAACGAACGTACATGTTAAAAACATTTTCTGCCAGTAAACTTACCCTGATTGTATTGGCCACTTTAATAATCCTTCCTTCATGTAAAAACGGAGGCATCTTTGGTAAAAAAAAGAAAGATAAATCTGCCGTTACCGGATGGAATTACGATGACAAAAATTTTGGAAACTTCCATGTTTTAAAAGCCAATGAACAAAAAACGGGGCCAGGCCTTGTTTTTATCCAGGGTGGTACATTTGTAATGGGTTCCAAAGAAGAGGATGTAATGCGCGATTGGAATAACGTTCCACGCAGAGTAAGTGTCAATTCATTTTATATTGATGAAACAGAAGTAGCAAACGTTCATTATCGTGAATACCTTTACTGGCTTTCTAATACATTTGATGCAGACACAACTATTATGAGAATGGCACTCCCCGATACGTTAGTTTGGAGAAGTGAGCTGGCTTATAATGAGCCTTATGTCGAATATTATTTCCGCTATCCAGCCTATAATTATTATCCGGTTGTAGGCGTAACCTGGGAACAAGCCCATGATTTTTGTATCTGGAGAACTGACCGCGTAAATGAAAAAATATTAATTGACAAAGGTTATTTAAACAAAAGAGCTCCGGTAGCTGCAATGAAGGGCGGCGGCGCTGATGCCACTTTTAATACCGATACTTACATAATGAATCCGGAATTGATCAACAATAAAACTGCTCCAAAAAAAGACGCATTAAAAGATGTAAGTGGAAGACCGAGAAAAGTGGTAACACTGGAAGATGGCATTTTGTTGCCGGGTTATCGCTTACCAACAGAGGCTGAATGGGAATATGCGGCTTATGGAATTATTGCTGAAAATCCTAAACCCCGAACAAAAGAAAAAAACCGTGGCGAAGAAGTTCTTTCAAATCAACAGGTTTATTCATGGAACAAAAATGTAAACGGACTTCGTGATAATCGCCGTGGTAGCTGGCAGGGAGAATTTTTAGCGAATTTCAAAAGAGGAAGTGGAGACGTAATGGGCGTTGCCGGTGGATTGAATGACCGCGCTGCTATTACCGGACCGGTAAAATCTTATTATCCAAATGGATACGGCTTGTATAATATGAGTGGAAATGTGAGCGAATGGGTAGCCGACGTTTACCGTCCAATGACACCGCTGGATGAAGATGATGTGAATCCTTTCCGTGGTAATAAATTTGAAAAGTTTTCCAAAGATGCATCGGGTGAATTCGAGAGAGATACGATGGGAAGATTGAAAAAAGAAGTGGTTACAGATGAAGAAGCTTCAAAAAGATTCAACTATCAAAAAGGTGATGTAATTAATTATCTTGATGGTGACTCAATTTCAAACGTAACTTACGGTTATGGAATTACTACATTAGTAAGTGATAAATCGCGTGTAATAAAAGGTGGTAGTTGGAACGATTTCCCTTATTGGTTATCACCAGGAGCACGACGCTTTATGCCTGAAGATCAATCCAGCAGCACAGTTGGTTTCCGTTGCGCAATGACACGTCTGGGAAGTCCTGAAGGAAATGGATTTAAAGCAGGAAATGATTTTGGCACAAGAAAACAAAATAAAAAGAAACGGTAGTTGGTTTTGTATAATTTGATAATTAAAAAAACCTCTTATTTAAAATAAGGGGTTTTTTATGTATGCAGCAAATTAGAAAACCAGGGAATTTATTCGTTTACTGGCCATTCAACAAGCTTTCAATAGATTGGAAACCCTTTCATAGGGTCAGGTTCTTCTTTCATACTTTCGTATGGATTATTCGAAAACAATTTTTAGAAAATAACTGAATTCATGTTTGATTTTCACGCAGATAGAAAAAGATATTTCGAAATACAATTATTAAATGCTGAAAAATATATTCTTCCGTTTATTGAATCAAATTTTCCCATTCGCGAAGGAATGCGCGCATTGGAAATTGGTTGTGGCGAGGGTGGAGTACTTAAAGCATTTGTAAATAAAGGCTGCGTGGGTGTTGGCGTAGAGTATGACGAAATAAGAATAATGAATGGCCAAAAATGGCTGAAGGAAGATATTGAAAACGGAAAGCTTTCGTTTGTGGTAAAAGATATTTATGACACCAACGTTGAAAGCCTCGGAGGAAAATTTGACCTTATTATTTTGAAAGATGTAATTGAACACATCCACAACCAGGCAAGGCTTATAACCTGGCTAAAAGATTTCCTTACACCTTCAGGAATAATATTTTTTGGATTTCCGCCGTGGCAAATGCCTTTCGGTGGTCATCAGCAATTGTGCGAAAATAGACTATCGAAGGTGCCCTATTTTCATTTGCTCCCAAAACGTGTTTATAAAAGCCTTTTAAAATTATCCGGAGAATCAGATTCGAATATTAACCAGTTATTGGAAATAAAAGAAACCGGAATTTCTATAGAAAGATTTGAAAAAATAGTTAAAGAGAATGGCTATAAAGTAGTAAGCAAAATCCACTATTTATTTAATCCAATTTACGAATGGAAATTTAATCTGAAAGCAAAAAAGCAAAATCCGGTCGTCACTAAAATTCCCTATTTAAGAAATTATTTGACGACTTGCGTTTATTATATAATCAGGAGTGAGAAATGAGTTGAAATAATTATACCTTTTAATAAGGTAAAAGTTTTTGTTTTGGTTTATTTTCAAATCCTAAATAATTTTTTATGGAAAATGAATCCACATGTGAACACATAAAAAAAATAAAAGAATTAAAGCTGCCAGAAGATCTGGTATGCGAAGAATGTATAAAATCAGGAAGTGAATGGGTGCATTTAAGAACCTGCCAGTTCTGCAGAGTTACTTTGTGTTGCGACCAATCGCCTAATCAGCACATGACAAAACACAATCATCAAACGCATCATCCGGTCGTAATTTCTGCGCAGCCTGGCGAAAAATGGCTTTGGTGTTATGAAGACGAAATTTTTACAGAATATGAATAACAAATTGCATAATAATTCAAGAGAATAATATTATTCTACTTCCAATATTTCTCTATCCCATTTTGCCAGATTGGCGCCAGAATGATAAGTACTGTTTAAAAATTCAAGTAGTTTTTCATCTGGTTTTGCAGATTGCTGCACTGAAGCATAAGGTAAAATAAATTCTCCGAATGTGGTGTTATAATAAGCCTCTTCCAATTGCACTTTTGCATTTTTATATCCTTCAGGTTCGGGATACAAATAGCAATAAAATACAGGTTCGGGCAGACCTTCACTTCCTGTCCAAAAACCACAACTGCTTACTTCGCGGCAATATGCTTCTTCTACTACCCAATCGGGTAAACCGGGAATTCCGCCGGGATGTTTTGGCGCTCTTCTCCCTGAAAAAAAAGAAAGTGCCAGATCAAAGCTTCCCCAGAAAAAATGTATTGGGCTGCTCTTTCCTTTAAACTCACCGCGAAACTTCATAAAAACATTTTGGATAAAAAGCAATGATTTATGAAAAGCAATTACCGTTTCTTCATTATAAGTTTTATGTACAAAATCTTTTTCAAATGGAACTGGATTTTCAATTTCTACAGGGACCGGCTTTATTTTTATATTAATATTTAATTCATGAAGCAGTTTAAAAATTTTTTTATAAAAACCAGCAACAGAAATCCTATGCAAATCGAATTTTCGCAATTCTCCATTGCTTGTAGTAATTTTTAATTGGTGTTCAATAAAATCAAAATCAATTTGGAAATTCTGGTCTTTGTAAGGCATCGTTTGGGTTGTCAAACCAGTAGAAATAATATGTAGCGTAATATGCCACGAATGATTCACCCAGGGAAGTGTGGCCAGTTTTATTTTACCAACAATCTGCGTCCACATGTGGAGCGTTTCAAATGTATCTTTCCCTTTTTCATAAGAAAGTGTTGGCCATTGTTGTTGCATGATATTCGCTTTTTAGCTGACCTCAAATCAAATATAAGAAAGATGATTCAATGTTAATTTGTTCTCACTAAGAGTACATCAGCAAAGTAGTGGAGATTACAACATTAATTTTCTTCAGCTCCTTCCACCAAAACGGTCGTTTTATTATTCAGCACTTCTACAAAGCCACCTTGAATTGTATATTGAGTAAGTGCATTTTTTTCTTTCAGGATTTTCAATTTACCTGCCTTCAATGCGCTCACAATCGGCGCATGTTTATCCAATACTTCAAACATTCCTCCAATTCCCGGAAGTTGCACTCCATAAACTTCTCCGCTAAAAATTTTTTTATCAGGTGTTAGTATTTCTAAAGTCATTCTTGGTTAATTAGCTAATTAGGAATTTGCAGCTTCCATCATTTTTTTACCTTTTGCAATCGCATCATCCAGATTTCCCACTAAGTTGAACGCTGCTTCAGGATATTCATCCACTTCACCATCCATAATTGCATTGAAACCTCTGATGGTATCTTCAATAGGAACCAATACACCTTTCAAACCGGTAAACTGCTCAGCCACATGGAAAGGCTGTGAAAGAAAACGCTGCACACGGCGTGCGCGACTCACGGTTAATTTATCTTCATCGCTCAATTCGTCCAAACCAAGAATGGCGATAATATCCTGCAATTCTTTATAACGTTGTAAAGTTAATTTCACCCTGTTTGCACAATCGTAATGCTCATCTCCCACAATCGCCGGAGAAAGAATTCTGGAGGTAGAATCCAGTGGATCAACAGCAGGATAAATTCCCAAATCGGCAATCTTTCTACTTAATACAGTGGTGGCATCCAGATGCGCGAAAGTAGTAGCTGGCGCCGGGTCAGTCAAATCATCCGCAGGAACATAAACAGCCTGAACAGATGTAATTGAACCATTTCTGGTAGAAGTAATTCTTTCCTGCATCAACCCCATTTCTGTAGCCAAAGTTGGTTGATAACCTACTGCCGAAGGCATACGGCCCAACAAGGCCGAAACCTCAGAACCCGCTTGTGTAAAACGGAAAATATTATCGACGAAAAACAAAATATCTTTTCCTTTTCCGGTGCCATCGCCATCACGGAAATATTCAGCCACGGTCAATCCGCTCAACGCCACGCGTGCCCTGGCTCCTGGGGGCTCATTCATTTGACCGAATACAAATGTCGCTTTACTATCTTTCAATTCTTCCATGTTCACTGTATCCAGATC
>JBEPVG010000121.1:0-6186 GCA_041691175.1 Chitinophagaceae bacterium | reverse complement strand
ACAGCGGAATTGACAGCGCCAATACATTTGCAACCAGGTTGAAAAATGATTTGAAAGCTGATGCGTTTTATTTTAATTATAAAGAAGATGCAGCAAGAGTTTTATCAACTGTTGAATTAATGAAAAATCGCTACAATGCAGTGGTTATCAGCCTTCACGATTATCGCCGATATCCTGCAAATAATTTTGGCCTCAGCGACGCCGCATTGGATCTGATAAAACAAATTCAACAAAACAATAAAATCATCCTCTTTGATTTTGGAAATCCTTACGCCCTGAAAAACTTTTGTGATGCAAAAAATTTAGTTGCCTGTTATGAAGATGATTCCATCACACAAAATGCGGCCGCAGATATTCTGGAAGGAAAAATGTTTGCAAAAGGAACGTTGCCTGTTACGGTTTGTGAAAATTATAAATATGGAAGCGGAATTATTTCAAAAAGAATTATGCCGGTTGCCACTCCCGAATCAGAAGGTTTGAATAGTTTGCAAATGACCAATGATATTGATTCAATTGCTAATCTTGGAATCACAGGAAAGGCTTATCCAGGCTGTGTTGTATTGATTGCCCGGCATGGAAAAATTGTTTTTGAAAAAGCTTATGGAACTTATAATTATGATACTCCTGAGCCGGTAACATTAAACAGTATTTATGATATGGCCTCTGTTACAAAAATTTGCGCAACAACATTAGGCGTAATGAAATTATATGATGAAGGAAAATTAAAACTCGATAAAAAACTTGGCACTTATTTGCCGTGGATTAGAAAAAGTGACAAAGCAGATCTTAACATAGAAAATGTACTTCTTCACCAGGCCGGGCTTGTCGCTGATGTTGTCTTCTACAGGAAAACCGTTGACCCGGTTACAGGAAAACCGCTGCCTCAATATTTTCAGCCCGATTCATCGGCTAAGTTTAGTGTTAGGGTTGCTCAGAAATTATATTTGAAAACAGGTTATGATAAAATCATGAATCAAAGCATTGCTGACAGCAAACTTCTTCCTCCGGAAAAATACGTTTATAGCGATAACGATTTCATTTTAATGGCAGATGTGGTGAAAGCTATTTCCGGATTAAGGATAGATAAATATGTAGATAAATATTTTTACAAACCGATGGGCCTTCATTCCATAGGCTTCAATCCAAGAAACCGGTTTGACACCAACCAGGTTGCGCCAACAGAGATAGATAATTATTTCCGGTTACAACATTTACATGCCGATGTTCATGATGAAGGAAGCGCCATGTTTGGTGGCGATGCCGGACACGCAGGTTTATTCAGCAATGCCGAAAACATCGGGGCACTTTTACAAATGTTTTTAGATGGCGGATCATTCAATGGTAAACAATATATCAAGCCTGAAACGTTGAAATTATTTTCCGCTTACAATAGTAGCATCAGCCGCCGCGGAATTGCTTTTGATAAACCACAAAAAGATAATTACACCACGACCGATGAGCATCCATATCCGTCGAGATTTGCTTCTCCACTTACTTTTGGACATACGGGATACACCGGGACTGCTATTTGGGTTGATCCGAAATACGATTTGGTTTATGTATTTTTAAGCAATCGGGTGAACCCAGTAAGAAGTGATAACTTATATAAATACAATATCAGGGGAGCGATTGAAGATGCGGTGTATAAATCGATGATACCCGCGATTCCTGAAGTGTTGAAGAGAGAAGAATTGGAAAAAGGATTGAAATAACAGAATCAGAAAAGCCTTTTTTACTTCCAAAGTATATTTTTTTAATGATTTTTTTAAATAGCCTGATGATAATCAGGAAGTAATATTCATATCAGAAAGTTTGGGAAATTTGTAGCCGTGACTGCACTTGACTCAGCAAAATTATCATGAATAAAAAGTTGTTTTAAAAATGGATTTAAATTCCTGGAAAGTTTCTACCAATAGAGTTTTGATAATCCTAATCACTTTATTTTTATTGTGTCCAGCCGTATATGGTCAAAAACAAAAGGCAGTAATAAAAGGAAAAATTATTGATGGGGATGGCAATCCGGCAATCGGAATAAGCGTAGAATTAAAAAAAATAAACAGAAGAACACTTACAGATAATAATGGGTTTTTTGTATTTCAGCATTTGCCTGAATTAAAAGATACTTTGATCATTCCTTCCGTATATTCAAAACCTGTATTTTTCAATGTGCTACTTCACCCGAATGAAATACTAAATATGGGTATTATTCGGTTGAAACATGATATTCAACAATTACAGACCGTTGAAATTATCGGGCGTAATGCCCGCACTTATAAAAGCGACTATTCTTTTTTCGGAAGCAAAACGGAAACACCCTCCATAAATATTCCGCAATCTATTTCTACAATCACGAAAGAACTTATTAATGATAAAATGGAATTCACATTGAAGGATGCGGTGGATGTGGTAGCAGGTGTAAATCAATATTCGGGTTTTGATGAATATACCATCCGTGGATTGCGCGCTGAGAATGCCAGGGACATAAACGGTCTTCGGGGTTACAATACTACTTACACAAGTTCCATGCTCGTAAATATCGAAAGGATAGAAGTAATCAAAGGCCCTACTGCCACGCTTTATGGCAATTGCGACCCTGGCGGAACTATTAATCTGGTTACAAAAAAGCCATTGAATACAAAAAAAGCGGAGATAAATTTTTACGCTGGAAGTTGGGATCATTACCGGGCTGAAGGTGATATCACAGGCCCGCTTAACAAAAGCAAGAAACTACTATATCGCTTTAATGCAGGCTATGATCATACAGGATCTTTCAGGAACAACGTTTATGCAAAATCTTATGAAGTAGCACCTTCTCTTACATTTATTCCTAATGACCGCTTTAAGGTAAACTTCGACTTTTCATTATCACATATTAATACCGTGCTTGACAGGGGACAACCGGGTTATGAAAATGATAATACTTTAAAATCGACTCCCATATCATTTTCTTTAATTCAAAAAGGAGATTATTTAAAGGAGACGGATATTGCTTCAAATCTTACGCTTTCTTACAAGTTAAACGATCGCCTTAGTTTCAATGCAGGTTATTTAAATTATATAACCCAACAAAAAGTAGGTGAGCACGGTCTGAATGCTTATACATCAGCGGACTCAGTTGATCTTTATTATACCAATTGGAATTATAATTCTCAAACTAATACACTTACAAGCTATTTAACTTATAAATTTAATTCCGGTAAAGCAGCGCATAACTTATTACTTGGTTATGATTATGTGATGAGTAAAGTAGATCTGGATCAGCAGTATTATGAATTGCCAGGGTTTGGGACGGGCAGTGGTGTCGTAGGATTATTTAGTTTGAAAAACCCATTATATCCGCAAAGGCCAGTTAGCAGTTATAAAGTTTCTTCATACGAAGATGATAAAACAGAAGTGGATGATAATGTATACCACACCCGCGGAATTTATTTGCAAGACCAGATAAGCATCAATAAATGGAAATTTCTTTTAAGTTTAAGAGAAGAGTTTTATAAAGGAGATGATGATGACAGTGTCGGTAGCCTGAAGCAAAATGTATTTTTGCCACGGGCAGGAATCGTGTATTCCTTACAACCCAATTTGAGTTTGTACGCTACCTATAATAAAGGTTTCGATCCTTTTGAAGTTTCTACAGCCACTCAAATTTTTGACGCGCCGTACAAGCCAATAGTCAGCCAGTTGTTAGAAGCAGGTATAAAAGGAAATCTCTTCGCGAATAAATTGTCCGCCTCATTAGCATTGTACCAGCTAAATTTAAAGAATGTAGCAGTGAATGCAAATGATATTAATAATCCGGATTTATTTATTCAGCAAGGAGAAAACAGGTCCCGAGGAATTGAATTGGAAGCGAGCGGGAATATTTTATCAAACCTCAGTATTTTTCTTTCGTACGCCTATAATGAATCTAAAATAATTAAAAGTAAAATACCCTCACAGGTAGGGATGATTTCAGAAAATGCGCCGCGAAATACAAGCAATAGTTACATTAAATATACATTTGAAAAAGGGTTTTTAAAAGGTTTCGGAATCTCAGCAGGGCATTCCTCAGTAAGCTTACGCAATACATTGAATCCGGAAGTTACCTTACCCGGTTACCTGACCATAAATACAGGTGTGCAGTACAGTTACAGACATTTTAAAATTGCTGCAAATTTTAATAATATTACCAATAAGGTATACTGGACAGGGGGCTATAACAGCATTTATAAATGGCCCGGAGAACCGTCGAATTTTATGATAAATCTTCAATATGCTTTTGACTTATAAATTGTTTTTCGGATAAAATTCAGGAATGAGCTATTCTCCGTGGATCAAAATTGTTTTAATGGAATGGAATTGTTCCGTACAATCATCTATGGCCTGTGATTTTACACAAACATTCACGGACATGGGATAATTGAATCAATAATTGTTTAATTTTGAAAAGGAATTATCCAAGTCGCTGCGCAAAAAAACATTGAAAATCAAATACGTCATTTTTAGAAAATGCAGCTTCATGAAAAGACAGTAAAAGAACAAATATTTGAGATTTCTAATTAAGTAATTAACCCAAAATTAAATCATACATAAACAAAAAACCATTTCAACCATGCAGTATCCATACCAGATTAAAACATTGGAACAGTACAATGAGGTTTACAAAAAAAGTGTTGACAATCCGGAAGAATTCTGGGGTGGCATTGCTGAAAATTTTCAATGGCGAAAAAAATGGAATAAAGTTTTGGATTGGAATTTTACAGAGCCATCTGTGAAATGGTTTATCGGAGGCAAATTAAATATCACTGAAAATTGTTTGGACAAATGGGCAAAAATTCAACCGGATGTTCCTGCACTAGTTTGGGAAGCCAACGATCCGAATGAAGCCACCAGAACTTTTACTTATAAAGAGCTTTTGGAAAAAGTAATTGAGTTCGCCAATGTTTTAAAACAAAATAATGTACAAAAAGGCGATCGTATTTGTATGTATATGCCGATGGTTCCGGAGCTTGCAATAGCGATGCTTGCCTGCGCGAGAATAGGTGCGATCCACAATATTGTATTTGGTGGTTACTCGGCAAAAAGCATCCGCGACCGCATCAATGATTCTCAATGCAGTTTTGCCATCACTGCTGACGGCGCTTATCGCGGCAACAAAACAATTCATCTGAAAAATATTATGGATGAAGCTTTGGAGGGCGATTCGCCAGTGAAAAAAGTAATTGTATTAAATCGCACCGGTGATGAAGTTAATATGAAAGAAGGAAGAGATTCCTGGTGGAGCGATGAAATTCAAAATGTTCAAAATAAAAATATAAAAACAGATCCGATAGAAGAAATGGATTCCGAAGACATGCTGTTTATCTTGTACACATCCGGATCTACCGGAAAACCAAAAGGTGTTGTACATACAGTTGGAGGTTATATGATTTATACAGCATATACTTTCGTAAATGTTTTTCAATATCAACCAGGCGACATGTATTTCTGCACTGCCGATATTGGCTGGATCACGGGGCATAGTTATGTAGTTTACGGGCCACTTGCTGCCGGAGCTACGTCCCTCATGTTCGAAGGAACTCCCACTTTTCCTGATGCAGGAAGGTTTTGGGAAATTGTAGAAAAATATAAGGTAAATATTCTGTACACTGCTCCGACAGCGATTCGTAGCCTAATGGCTTACGGACTTGATCCCTTAAAAGGAAAAGATTTAAGTTCATTAAAAGTACTGGGAAGTGTGGGCGAACCGATTAATGTAGAAGCCTGGAATTGGTACAAAGAAAACATTGGTAAAAATAAATGTCCCATCGTAGATACATGGTGGCAAACAGAAAATGCGGGAATCATGATTTCAACTTTAGCAGGAGTAACGCCTGAAAAACCTTGTTTTGCTACATTGCCGTTGCCAGGAATCCAACCGGCTATCATGGATGAAAAGGGCAATGAATTGCACGGAAATAATGTTTCAGGAAATCTTTGTATTAAATTTCCATGGCCATCAATTATTCGCACAACTTATAAAGATCATGAAAGATGCCGTCAGAATTATTTTTCTGCTTATCCCGGGAAATATTTTACAGGAGATGGCTGTCTGCGTGATGAAAACGGATTTTACCGAATCACTGGCAGAGTAGATGACGTATTGAATGTAAGCGGCCATCGGATTGGAACTGCCGAAGTTGAAAATGCGATCAACATTCAGGATTGTGT
>JBEPVG010000120.1:0-6202 GCA_041691175.1 Chitinophagaceae bacterium | reverse complement strand
TCCATAATTAGCCAATTAGCTAATTAGCAAATCAGCTAATTAATATGAAAGCAATAGTTTACAAATCAACCGGAAGCTGGTACGTTGTTAAAAATGAAAGTGGAGAAGATTTTAATGCGCGTATAAAAGGCAAATTTAAAATTGATGGCATCACCTCAACTAACCCGATTGCTGTCGGCGATGTGGTTGATGTTGATAAAGAAGATGGTGAGGAATCAATCGTGATTACAGAAATTCATGAACGCAAAAACTATATCACCCGCCAATCGCCGCACAACAAACACTTGCATCATATTGTAGCGGCTAATCTCGAACAAAGTATTTTGTTGGCGACATTAAAAGATCCCAAAACTTCTACCGGATTTATAGATCGCTTTTTAGTTGCTTCTGAAGCATATCATGTGCCCGCGATTATCGTTTTTAATAAAAGTGATTTGTATCAAACAAAAGAAAAAGAAAAGTTTGAAAAAGTGAAATCAGTTTATGAAAAGATTGGTTATCCCGTTTATTCGATGAGCATTAATGAAAATTCAGGAATCAATGAAGTAAAAGAATTATTGAAGAATAAAATCACGTTATTAAGCGGTCATTCCGGCGTCGGGAAATCATCTTTTATCAATACAATTTTTCCTGAAAATATTATTAAAACGCAGGAAGTGAGTGGCTGGAGTGGCAAAGGTTTGCATACAACTACGTTTGCAGAAATGTTTGATTTGCCCTTTGGCGGAAAAATAATTGACACTCCGGGAATGCGTGAGTTTGCCATGATGGATATAGAGCCACATGAGCTTTCGCATTATTTTCGTGAAATGAAAGCGCTGATAAATGAATGCCGTTTTAATAATTGCATGCATATCGAAGAACCGGGATGCGCGGTAAAAACTGCAGTTGAAGAAAATAAAATTTCACCGGAACGATACATCAGTTATCTGAATATTTTGGGAACGATTGATAATAAAAAGTGGTAGCTTGTTTTTCAAAAAACGAAAACAAGAATCTACAATATTTGTTTGTTTACTGTAAGCCGGAAAATAAAAAAATGATAACAATTATCATTTTAAAATAAAGATTTTATTGGCGTTAATTTCTAAAAATTAATAAGCATTTTTTTCTAAAAAATCTGCTACTTCGAGTACGGCTTTATTTACTCTCTTTTTTGAATTAATTTTTTGTGGGAAAATAGAAACTCCGTTAAAAATATTGTAATGAAGAGTCAAAAAAGTATCCTTATATTTAAAATCCCAGTCCAGCGTTTCAGCATCATCAATCTGATTTATAAAATTTACTTTTAGATCATCGGCCAGCGTGACGGCGATAGAATAAAATTTTGAAATGCCGCAATTATCGTCAATTACCGCTTCGGTGCCGCCAAAAATTGTTTTTAAATGATAACACATAGTTTTGTTTTTTATAAAAGAAAGGGTTAGGATTTGTATTTAATATGATTCGCCTCCTTTGAATTTGCCAGCCTTCTTTGATGCTTTTATTGCAGCCTTATCACCTGATAAAATTCTTTCTGCTCCAATGTTTTTTCCATTTGTCGGACAACCATATTTTTGTTGTCTTTTAAAAATAGAACAACTTGAAAACATCCAGCAACAGGCAGTAAATATGATTATCTTTTTCATAATAACTAAAGTTTCTAAACTTCAATCCTCAATCCACTTTATACCAACCCGCGTACATCAAATAATTATTAGCAATCCGTTCTATTTCCCCTTTTATTAATTCCTGCGAAATATCTTTTATTTTTTTCGCAGGAACCCCGCCATAAATACTTCCAGGCTCAACAATTGTGTTTTCCAAAACTACCGCGCCCGCGGCTATAATGCTGTTGCTGCCAATTTTTGCATGATCCATAATGATCGCGCCCATTCCTACCAGCACATTATCCTCTATAACGCATCCATGTACGATTGCATTGTGTCCGATGCTAACATTATTTCCAATTTCTGTTTTGGATTTCAAATAAGTGCAATGAATGACAGCGCCATCCTGCACATTTACTTTGTTTCCCATGCAGATAGAATTTACATCCCCGCGAATTACTGCGTTGAACCAAATACTGCAATCATCTCCCATAGTAACATCGCCGCAAAGCGTGGCATTCGGCGCTATAAAACAATTCTTTCCCCATAAAGGTTTAATTCCTTTTACTTCAAATAAAAATGACATTAAAATAAATGTTTGTAATCATCAGCATGAAATTGAAGATGAAAATTATGATAGATAAAATTATTTAGTTAATGACGCAACCAGGTTTGTGGATTTACAAAATCGTTTTCCTTCATTAATATAAATTCAACCGCGCCCTGCCCTTCATCGTTTACACCTGCATTTCCAATCACCTGGCCGGTTCTTACTTTATCGCCATGTTGAACACTCGCTGAAGAAAGATTGCTGTACACCGTAAAATATTTTCCGTGTTTTATAAAAACAGTTTGTTGATCGCCTATGTAGCTGACGAGTGTGACCTCGCCTTCAAAAACTGCTTTCACAGGCTGACCTACTTTTGTACCAATATTTACACCCTGCTCATAATAATCAATACCACCGGGCAATTGATTGGTGCCATAATGGTAAATAACAAATCCATCAACCGGCCATGGAAGAGAACCTTTATTATTTTCAAAACTTGCATTCAATGCTTTATCAGCTTCGCTGCTTACCAACACGCTTCCAACCCGCGTTGATGAAGTCGGCTTCGTAGTTTTCGCTGTAGTACTTTCTTCAGCTTTCGTGGGGTTTTCAGTCTTATTTTTCTTTAACGCTTCCAGCCGTGCTTTTTCTTTTTTGACAGCTTCTGCCTTAGCAATGGCTATCTCTCGCCGGATCATCGCGGTAATTGCATTCTTTATTTTGGCATCCTGTTTTCGCTTGCCTTTTACCTGGGCCGAAAGTTCTTTTTGACGCCCTTTTAATTGGTTTACAATACTTGCTTTTTCAACCTTTTGTTTTTCAAGTTTATCCAATTCTTTATCTTTCTCATTAAGAACAATGGCTTTCTCCTTTTTTGAGCCCGATAATTTCACAATCTTATCTTCAAGCATTGCCTGCGTTTTCAAAATATTTTCGGACTGCATTTCCCGGTAAGTTCTATATGATTTTAAATAAGCAATCCTTTTAATAGCGTCATTAAAATTATTAGCCGAAAAAATAAAATTCAGAAAGTCATAATTGCTCCTGTTTTTATAAGCATACACCATGCTTTTGGCATATTCCACTTTTAAAGTATCCAGGATTCGTTTAATTTTATTGATCTCTAATTGCGATGAATAAATATTGTTATTCAGCTTTTGTATTTCGCCGCTGATGTTGTTAATTACATTTCCCTGGAGATCAAGTTTTTTATTGATCAACGAAAGCTGACCGACATTTACTTTAGTAGATTTTTGAGTCTCAATTAAATCTTTTTCAGTAGCTGCGATTTCCTTTTTTAGTTGTTCACGTTGTTTTTGAAGGGCATCTTTGCTCACTGGTTGTTGGGCTGATGCTGAAAGGGCAAATAAAAAAAAGATAAAAGCGGTAACAATTTTCTTTGGCATGCACGCAAATTTTTTATAAGAATGATTGGGTAAATATCTATGCAAGCTGCAATTGTTTAAAGTAACAATTATTTTGTTTTATAATTTCTTGGAATGGCAAAAGGAAATGATAATTCATTGTTAAACTCATATTGTTTAAATAAAATTTTTATGTCCACTTTTGATTTTTCCGACACATTTATTTCGCGCAACGTGGCAAAATCAAACTGATCATTCTTTTCATAATCGTCGTAAACAAGAGCAGCAGTGCGGTTTTGAGTCAAATCAATATCATCCAGTTTTATTCTTTCCAAATGATTATTTCCTGATGAAAGAGTAATTAAATTTTTAAAATAATTACCCACGGTTCCAATTAAAATATGGCTTTCAGTTTCCCTGTATGAAACAATACTATCTCCTACATAAACGGGATTCCCAATCAGGATATTTTGAAGCAAAGAAAAATTAAGCGGAATATGTGCTACGCTTTCAACATAACTGAAAGGATGATATTCAACAGTTTTATTGAGTTTATTTAAAAGTATAATGGTGTCGGGTGTAATGTAAATTCTAAATGCTTCAATGCCCAGGAATGTAGAACTGATGGAAATCCACAACACGCTGTCTTTTTGAAGTCGGATAAAAGCATTGAAATCCGGTTGTTTACCATTCCGGTCTTCATATTGAATCTTTGCTTTTGAAGAAAAAGTTTTAAAATCAATTTTATTTTTATTCAATTCCTTTAAAACTTCTGCGGCTGGTATTTTATTAAAATCACTATCATTCGTATTTACCTGCATATTTACAATGGCCGTGTCTTTTTTGTTAACAGCCGTTTGCAATTTTTTTGCAGAGTGACAACCAGACATCAAATACAAGAAAATAAGTGCAGTAATAATTTTACAATATTTCATTCTAAAAAATTTATAAACTAACCTTTGCCGGTATGGCCAAATCCGCCTTCACCTCTCAATGTAGCCTCCAACTTTTCTACCGGTTGCAAAAATGCTTTTTCTACCTTACATAAAACCATTTGTGCAATTCTGTCACCGCTGTTTATTGTATGATCTTCCTGAGATAAATTAATAAGAATGATTTTTATTTCACCACGATAATCACTGTCCACCGTTCCGGGTGAATTCAAACAAGTGATTCCGTGTTTCAATGCCAGACCGCTCCTTGGCCTTACCTGCACTTCATAACCTTCGGGAATTTCAAGAAATAATCCAGTCGGAATCATCTTTCTTTCCATAGTTTTTAAAACAACAGATTTGGACAAGTTGGCTCTCAGGTCAAGGCCTGATGAACCCAAAGTAGCATACTCCGGAATTTGATTTTCAGAAGTATTTACAATTTTAATTTCAACTTGATGCATGGCGACAAAGATAGGAATGCAAGACAGTAGATGGAAAAATATATGGCAGGAAAGTTTTTATTGGATTTACATCAACAAAGGGAAAATTGTAAATAACATCGCAAGTTTATAAAAAAAATTATTATTGATGTGGCTCCTTTTTCATTCTATTGCCATCAATAAAACCGTTGCATAAGCGGCTATTCCTTCTTCGCGTCCAACAAAACCCATTTTTTCCGAAGTGGTTGCTTTGATAGAAACCTGGTTTTCATTTATAGAAAGAATTTCTGAGATCACCTTCTGCATTTGGTGTGCAAAATGTTTTATTTTAGGGAATTCAAGGCAAACAGTAGAATCAATATTTCCAATTTGATAACCCGCTTTTAGTATAAGATCATTAGATCTTTTTAATAAAATTTTACTGTCAATATTTTTATAGCTTTCATCCGTATCCGGAAAATGGAAACCAATATCTCCCAAACACACTGCGCCTAACATCGCATCGCAAATGGCATGAAGCAAAACATCCGCATCAGAATGGCCGAGCGCGCCTTTAGGATGCTCCAACTTTATTCCGCCAATCCATAATTCCCTTCCGGTAACTAATTGATGAAAGTCAATACCAAAGCCGGTTCTAAAGGGAAGATGTTTATCTGATAGTTGCATTTTGGTTTTTGGGTTAATTGGTTGATTTGGATTTCCGTTTATTTGTTGCTTTACTGTGATCGCTCATTACTTAAAACTGAGAGCGACACAAAAAACAAACGCCCCAAAATTAGGGGCGCTCAAATATATTCAAAATAATTTTTTTAATTATTGCCACCACCACCAACAGCAGTTGATTTATCCAGGTTAAACAAAATACTGAAACGCAAAGTATTTGATAAAGGATTGCGGTTTACCCCATTGCCTGAAGGGATTAAATAAGAAAAATTCAATCCAAAAACATTATAATTTAATCCGGCGCCCACTGTAAAATATTGTCGGTCGCCTTTCAAAGGATTTTCATAAAAATATCCGGCTCTGAAGGAAAACTGATCGTTATAAGTATATTCCGCACCTACAGAAATTTGGAATTCTTTTAATTCCTCTTTAAACCCGCCCGGCGCATCGCCAAAAGAACTAAACCAGCTACTGACCACTCCTCTATCGTGATAGGCTACCAGCCCTGCAGAGTCATCCATTAATGGAGGTGTAGGCACCAGTAATTTATTGACATCCAAACCAAAAGTTACTTTACTGGTTTCATCAATTACATTTACGTAAGCCACGCCAAGACCAAGATTTGCAGGAATAAAATCTCTTTCAGAAGCGTCGTTTGTAT
>JBEPVG010000119.1:0-6212 GCA_041691175.1 Chitinophagaceae bacterium | reverse complement strand
AGACAGGGCTGATACTGTTGGCCTTGCTCAATCTTCACAAATTGCATCTCTTGTAAAAAAAACGATTTCAACATTTCCGACAATTGAAACCGGCGTTCATCTTCATTCAACAAGTTTTAATTGGAAACAAAAAATTGATGCGGCTTTGGAAAATGGTTGTTTACATTTTGATGGCGCTTTGAAAGGGATTGGCGGGTGCCCGATGGCAAATGATGAATTGGTTGGAAATATGAATTCTGAACTGATGATTCCATATTTTAAACAATTGAAATTTCTTGAGAATATTAATGAGGCGGAATTATTAAAAGCTAAAGAAATGGCTTCGCAAATCTTTATATAAATGGAATTCCTTTTACCTTTTCAAATCCAACCTTTTCCATTCAGGATTTCTTACAAGGATAAAATTTTATTTATCGGCTCGTGCTTTTCGGAAGAGATCGGTAATAAAATGATTGATCTGAAATTTGATGTTTTACAAAATCCAAATGGCATTTTATACGATCCTAAAAGTATTACTGCTGCGCTGTTTTCTTACATTAATGAAAAACGATACGACGAAAAAACCCTTTTTGAATTAAATGGATTATGGCATAGCTGGAAACATCATTCTGTTTTTTCAGCAGTAAATAAACAAGAAGTTTTAGAAAAAATAAATATATCAAAGTCAGGTGCACACGCTTTTTTAAAAGAAGCAAAATTTGTTATTATTACTTTAGGAACTGCAATTAATTATCAGCTAAAAAACAATAATGAAAATGTAGCGAATTGCCATAAAGCGCCGGCCAATTATTTTAATAAAAAACTGCTTCCAATTGAAGATATTAAATCTGATTTACTCAATGTTGTTTCGGCGCTGGAAATATTTAATCCAGGTTTAAAAATCATTTTTACTGTTAGTCCGGTAAAACATGTCAGAGATGGAGTTGTTGAAAATATTCATAGTAAATCAAGATTAATTGAAGTTTGTCATTCTCTATGTGAGCAAAAGCAAAATGTATTTTATTTCCCTTCTTATGAGCTGGTAACGGAGGTTTTGCGCGATTATCGCTTTTATAAAAGCGATCTTGTTCATCCAAATGAAACTGCAATTAATTTTGTTTTTGAAAAATTCTGTGAATCATTGTTAGATGATACCTCAAAAAAAATCCTCGAAGAAATAAAGAAAGTGTTAGCAGCAGTAAATCATAAACCATTTTTTAAAAAAAGTTTGGAACACCAAAAATTTATTGCTGCCCAGATAAAAAACATCCATAAGATTGAAAACGAATATCCTTTTATCAATCTTTCAAAAGAGAAGAAATATTACGAAGAATAAAAAATAAAAATTGGGCAAATTTGTTCGTTTACTGTAATTCGCTTCACATTATTTTTCTTTTTTTTCATATAAACATTTTATTATTGGTACAATGTTTGAAACGTGTGAGTGAACTAAACATTTTAATAATGAAACATTTGAAGAATTTTATTTTTGCATTACCGGTTTTAGCATTTTTAATGATGGGCTGTAATGCAACCCGCAGTCAAAAAGGCGCCGTAATTGGTGGTGCAGCCGGTGCGGTTGGAGGAAATATAATTGGAAGGGCCGCTGGAAACAGTACGCTCGGAACTATTATAGGCGCGGTTGTTGGCGGTGGGGCCGGAGCAATTATCGGCCGGGATATGGATAAGCAGGCAGAACAAATTAAAAATGATATTCCAGGCGCAAAAGTAGAAAGAGTTGATGAAGGAATTAAAGTTGAATTCAATGAACGAATACTTTTTGCATTTTCAAAATCTGATTTGGGAGATTCTGCCAAATCAAATCTTAATAAATTGGTAACCGCATTAAATAATTATCCGAACACCAATATTGAAATTCAGGGACACACCGACAGCCGTGGATCAGAAGAATATAATATGGGATTATCTGAACGGCGTGCCAATACTGTAAGAGATTATTTACAATCTCAAGGTATAGCTGCTACGCGCATGACGACAAGAGGTTTTGGAGAATCTGCACCCGCTTATAGCAATGACACCCCAGAAGGAATGGCTCAAAACAGAAGAGTAGAATTTTTAATTACCGCAAATGATCAAATGAAAGCTGACGCAAAAAAGGAAGCTGGTAATCAATAATATTTTTGTTAACATTTATAAACAAACGGGATTTTCAAATTGAAAATCCCGTTTGTTTTTTACAATTCCTGAAATAGAAATTCGAACTATTTATTCGTTCACTCTTAGTTATATAGTTATCGTTTTTTCATTAAATTTTACACCATTTAATTCTAATTCTTTTAAAACCGGTTCATAGATTTCAGGAATCACCGGAATGTGCAAGCCAGTCAATTTAATTTTATTTTCTAAAAATAGTTTAGCGGCAATTCCTAATGGCAAACCCACTGTTTTTGCCATAGCTGTATGAATCTGGTCTTCCCCTTTTACAATTAAACAGCTTGTTGTTTTTTTATATTTCTCATTAATTGAGTATTCAATTTCATGAAGCATAACGATCATGTCTTTATCATCCGGCTTCATCAATAATTTTTTTTCCAGAACAGATTGAAGCAAGAAAGCAGAATTAGAAATTTCTTCCAGGATTATTTCATTTTCATCCAATCCGAGATAATTTATTTGTTCTGAAAATTCTAAATTAAAAAAATCTGGTACACTAAAATTTCTTTCATTTCGCAAAGTCCATTTCTCTTTTTTTAAATGGAACCAGTCTGCAAAAGTTTTGCAATCTTTAATTTCATCATGATCATTTTTATTGGTTAAACTGAGCTTTATAATTTTATTCCACCCACGGCAAAAAGAGGGATAACGTAACGTTGTGCGGATAAAAGTTTTGGCATCATTAAGTTGGTAAGTATCGAGGTAAGAAAGCGAATCTCTGTTGGCATACCAGGATAAAAGAAATAATCCGGGCACGTCAACCATATTATTTTCATCAGCAAAGATTTCTGAATAAGGAATTTCAATTTTGTCTCCGTCATTAAGATAGACAGCGCCCGCACTTCCTGCCATTACTACGTTTGCTGGATTCCAGGTGATTTTGTAATGCCATGGATTATCATCGTCTTCGGGAGAAACCAAACCGCCGCAATGTGATTTAAAAGAGTTAATTTTTCCTCCTTCTTTTTTAATTTTATGAATCATTTTCATTGCGCTCATGTGATCTATTCCCGGATCTAAACCCATTTCTCCTAAAAAAAATAATCCTTTTTCTTCAATCTCATTTTTAAGCGATTTTATTTTTTCATCAATATAAGAAGCGGTTAAAAGATTTTTTGAAAACTGAACGCAATCTTTGGCAACCAAAAAATGCAAATCCGGTGGAAGCATAGAAATTACGAGATCGGATTTTGAAATAAATTCATGACGTTTTTCATCATTACTTACATCAAAAGAAATCGCTTCAGCAGAAGAAAAGATTTTTGTTTTTGATTCAGCTAAAGGAAGATTAGAATCGCAAACCAGGAATCTCCACTTATTTTCATCACAACATTTGCCGAGATAATTAATCAGGCAGGTTGCAGATTTGCCCGCACCAAATAATAATATATTCTTCATCGTACGAAAATAAAACAATTAAGAATTATGAACTGTGAAATCAGTAAACCAACAAATTGCCTCAATTGTAATTTTAGAATACAATAAAGGAATTTAGGGGTTAAATTTTTAATTATTTTGCTAATTTATATATCCACATTTTGCACTCAAAAAGGTTGAAAAGTATATGGGAATAAATGCTCTTGTTTAAGGAAAAACGCACTTTAAAAAGTATATTTGCAAATACTAAAAAATTATGGAAACAATCGGAGAAGAATTGCCGGAAAGCGGCCAACCACGGGGAAGAATTATTCCCGTAAATATTGAAGATCAAATGAAATCCGCGTACATTGATTATTCGATGAGCGTGATTGTAGGCCGGGCATTACCAGATGCGCGGGATGGCTTGAAACCAGTACATCGCCGGATTTTATACGGCATGTATCAAATGGGAAATACTTACAATAAAGCGCACAAAAAATCTGCCCGTATAGTCGGTGATGTGATGGGTAAATTTCATCCACATGGCGACTCATCTATTTATGGTACTTTGGTTCGTATGGCGCAGGATTGGAGCATGCGATATACGCTCATTGATGGTCAGGGAAATTTTGGCAGCCAGGATGGAGATTTTCCGGCAGCCATGCGATATACTGAGGTAAGATTGGAACGCATCGCCGAAACGATGTTGGACGATATTGAAAAGGAAACCATTGACTGGCAATTGAATTATGATGATACTATAAATGAACCTTCAGTGCTGCCCACGCGAATCCCGCAATTACTTTTAAATGGTTCAAGTGGAATTGCGGTGGGAATGGCTACCAATATGCTTCCGCACAATCTGACTGAGGTAGTAGACGGGTGTATTGCTTTTATTAATAACCGGGAAATTACGATTGATGAAATAATCAAAATTGTAAAAGCACCGGACTTTCCGACAGGCGGAATTATTTTTGGTTATGATGGCGTAAAACAGGCGCTACATACGGGCCGCGGAAGGTTGGTGTTGCGCGGAAAAGTGAATGTTGAAACCACAAAAACCGGTAAAGAAAAAATTATTATAACTGAAGTTCCTTACCAGGTTAATCGCGACGCACTTACTGAAAAGATTGGCCATCTCATTAATGAGAAAGTGATCGAAGGCGTTTCTGATGTAAATAATGAAAGTAATAATAAAGAAGGGACGAGGATTGTTGTTGAGCTCAAAAAAGATGTGATTTCACAGGTCGTAATCAACCATTTATATAAACATACAGAACTCCAAACTTCTTTTGGAATTAATAATGTGGCCCTCGTGAAAGGAAGACCGCAGGTTTTAAATATTAAAGACCTAATTCGTGAATTTGTAGACTTTAGGCATGAAGTGGTTATCAGAAGAACGAAATTTGAATTAAAAAAAGCAGAAGAGAGAGCCCATATTTTAGAAGGTTTTTTAATAGCGCTTGATCATTTGGACGAAGTGATCAAATTAATACGTGCTTCATCAACTCCGGATGTTGCTAAAGAAGGTTTGATTACTGATTTCAGCATGAGTGAAGTTCAGGCAAAAGCTGTATTGGAACTAAGGTTGCAAAGGCTCACCGGAATGGAGAGAGAAAAGATCAGGGAAGAACATGCAGAAGTAATGAAATTAATTGCGAAGCTGCAGGATATTCTTAGTGATGAAAGCAAAAGATTTCAAATCATAAAAGATGAACTTATTGAAATCAAAGAGAAATATGGAGATGAACGCAAAACTGAAATTACTTATCTCGCCGATGAAATAAGTATGGAAGACCTGATAGAAATAGAGGATGTAGTGGTGACGATTTCGCATTTAGGTTATATCAAAAGAACATCAGCTACCGAGTATCGCCAGCAACGCCGTGGTGGACGTGGCGCGAGAGGAAGCAGAACGCGTGAAGAAGATTATATTGATAAATTATTTGTAGCATCTACACATGATACTTTATTATTCTTTACAGAGAAAGGAAGATGTTTCTGGCTCAAAGTTTATGAAATTACCGATGGCGATAAGCAAAGTAAAGGGAGGGCGATTCAGAATTTAATTCAGATTCCTTCTGACGATGCGATTCGTACAATTATTACTGTAAAGAATCTTCAGGATGAAGAATATATAAATAATCATTATATTGTACTTTGTACCCGGAAGGGAATTATTAAAAAGACAAAAGTTGCCGATTTTTCAAGGCCACGGCAAAATGGAATAAATGCTATTACAATAAATGAAGGTGATCAACTTTTGGATGCATGCCTTACGGATGGTAATCAGCAGATAATGATGGCCGTGAAAACTGGCCGCGCTATCAGGTTTCCTGAAGGTAAAGTAAGGCCAACCGGGAGAGGAGCAATAGGGGTTTTCGGAATTTCTGTTAACACTGAGACTGATGAAGTAGTTGGTATGATTTGTGTAAATATTAATGATCCGGAAGTTAGCGTATTGGTAGTCAGCGCGAAAGGTTATGGAAAAAGAACTGCAGTGGAAGAATACAGAATTACAAACAGAGGTGGCAAAGGGGTAAAAACAATAAACGTTACAGAAAAAACCGGTCCATTAATCGGACTACTAAATGTTAATGAAACGCAAGATTTAATGATTACCTGCAAATCTGGTGTAACTATTCGCACTTCAATTGCATCTATAAGAGAAGCTGGTAGAGCGACGCAAGGAGTAAAAT
>JBEPVG010000118.1:0-6218 GCA_041691175.1 Chitinophagaceae bacterium | reverse complement strand
CGGTTTTAATTCCAAATTATTTTAAAACCGAAGGAGAAAATATTTCTTCAGAAGAATATAAAGAAGGTGATAAATTAATTCCATGGAGAAGGATAACCAGCTTTAAAGGTAGTGATTTAGAAGGACTTACTTATGAACAGTTAATGCCTTTTGAAGCAAATTCTTTAAAAAAGATCCGCGAAATAACACCAGATGCTGAGCCTTTTAAAGTGATCTTGGGCGATTTTGTAACAACAGAAGATGGTACTGGAATTGTTCACACTGCACCCGCTTTTGGCGCTGATGATTTTAAAGTTGGAATGAAAAATAATCTCGGTATTTTGATTCTCGTAGATAAAGAAGGAAAATTTATCAATGGCGTTGGCGAATTTGGCGGCCGATTTGTAAAAGATTACAAAGATGATTCGCATTATGAAGATGTAAACGTAGATATTTCGGTTAAACTAAAAAAAGAAAATCGCGCTTTTCGGGTAGAGAAGTTTCAGCATAATTATCCGCATTGCTGGCGCACAGATAAACCCATAATTTATTATCCGTTGGATGCATGGTTTGTAAAAACCACAGCTGTTAAAGACAGAATGATTGAATTGAACAAAACCATCAATTGGAAACCTGCATCTACCGGAACCGGAAGATTTGGAAACTGGCTGGAAAATATGGTGGATTGGAACCTGAGCCGAAGCCGGTTTTGGGGAACTCCACTTCCTATCTGGCGTACGGAAGATGGAACAGAAGAAAAATGTATTGGTTCTATACTTGAATTAGAAAGCGAACTCAAAAAATCTTTCGAGGCAAGTCTGCTGGTTTTGGAGAAAGGGAAATCAGTGGAGACGCAAATTCAGGAAATGGTTGCTGATTTGCACAAACCTTTTGTCGATAATATCATTCTTACTTCCTCTGAAGGAAAACCTATGAAACGGTTGCCGGATCTCATAGATGTATGGTTCGATAGCGGCGCTATGCCATATGCCCAATGGCATTTTCCTTTTGAAAATAAAGAAGAATTTGAGAAAAATTTTCCTGCTGATTTTATTGCGGAAGGCGTGGATCAAACGCGTGGCTGGTTTTATACGTTACATGCCCTGGCCGTTTTATTATTTGATAGTGTTGCTTACAAAACTGTTGTAAGTAATGGTCTTGTACTTGATAAAAGCGGAAATAAAATGAGCAAGCGGATTGGAAATGTAGTCGACCCGTTTGAAACGTTGGAAGTTTTTGGGCCCGACGCTACACGATGGTATTTAATAACTAATGCATCGCCGTGGGATAATTTAAAATTTGATACAGAAGGAATCAAAGAAGTTCAGCGAAAATTTTTCGGCACTTTATACAATACTTACCAGTTTTTTGCCCTGTATGCCAATGTTGACGGCTTTATTTTTGGTGAAGAAGAAATTCCGATTCATGAAAGGCCGGAGTTAGATCAGTGGATTCTTTCTTCTTTAAATTCGTTGATAAAAGAAGTTGAAAAAAGCATGAATGATTATGAACCGACCCAAGCAGGTAGAGCCATTGAATATTTTTTAGACGAGCAATTAAGTAACTGGTATGTGCGTCTTTGTCGCCGCCGTTTTTGGAAACCAGTTGATAAAGACAATCCTTTAGGTGAAAAAGATAAAATTTCTGCTTATCAAACATTGTACATATGCCTCCAAACGGTAACTGGATTAATTGCCCCTATTGCCCCATTTTTTGCAGATTGGTTATTTAATAATTTAAACGAAGTTACTAAAAAAATAAATGCAGATTCTATCCATTTAACTGATTTCCCGACAGCAAATGAAGAATTGATCAATAATGACCTTGAAGATCGGATGCGATTGGCTCAAAATGTATCTTCCCTCATTTTATCGCTTAGAAAAAAAGTTAATATTAAAGTTAGACAGCCACTTCAGAAAGTAATTATTCCGGCTATTGACAATGATTTTGAAAATAAGATCAGGCAAATTGAAGGTGTTATCAAATCTGAAACGAATATAAAAGATGTAGAAATTTTACCTGTAAATAACGATTTTATTAAAAAGAAAGCAAAAGCCAATTATAAAACGTTAGGAAAAAGATTAGGAGTAAAAATGAAATGGGTCGCTGCTAAAATCCAGGAACTAAATGATGAGGAAATCAGTAAAGCTCAAACGGATCAGGTTTTATTAAATTCCGATTTTGAAAAAACAAATGAAGAACCTATTTTTATTTTCCCGGAAGATATTGAAGTTACAACTGATGAAATCCCGGGTTTTGAAATAGCGGTGAAAGGAAATTTGACTGTAGCATTGGATCTTATTATTACAGAAGAACTAAGGAAAGAAGGTTTTGCCAGGGAATTTGTTAATAGAATCCAAAATATGAGGAAAGAAAGCAACTTTAAACTTACGGATAAAATAGTCTTAATTATTGAAGAAAAAGCCGCTGTTAAAGATATAATTACTGAGTTTAATGAGTATATTTGCGCGGAAATTTTGGCAGAAAATATTATATTTTTACCCAAGGTTGCGAATGGCACCGAAATAGATGTTAATAATGGCACTCTTACAGTGAATATTACTAAAAAAAGTATTTAAGCATGGCTACAAAGAAAAAAGTAACAGCAGTTACACAAAAATTTAAAGCAACAAAAGACGCAGTCAAAAAAGCTGTCGCTAAAAAAGCTGTCGCTAAAAAAGCTGTTGCAAAAAAAGCTGTTGCGAAAAAAGCTGTCGCTAAAAAAGTTGTTGCAAAAAAGGTTGTTGCAAAAAAAGCAGTTGCAAAAAAACCTGTCGTAAAAGCCACAAATAAGAAAGCAATTAAAGTTGCAACACAAAAAAAAGCGGCATTCAAATTGAGTAAAGATAAAAAATCATCGAAGGTAATTAAGAAACAAGCGCCGGTTAAAAAAACTGCTAAAACCGGTGTAAAAAAAGCAGTACCTAATAAATTGGCTACCTCAAAAAAATTGGCAGTTTCCAAACCGGTAGTTTCGGCTAAAAAAACTGCGAAAAAAGAAAATATAAATACGAAGAAATCTGCACCTGTTAAGAAGGATGCTGTTTCTAAACCTATACAAAAAAATACCGGAAAATCTGCTGCCAAACCGGTTGGAAATGTTAACGAGCATAAAGCAGAATTGAAGAAGGCGATAGCTAAGGTTAAATCCAAAAAAAATGAAGAGAAAAAATCGCAAAGAGTTTTTGTAATGCCTAAAACAAGTACAGAAAAAGCAAGAAAATACGAACCGGAATTTACTAAATCAGTACTTGATCAATCGCCTGCTGAGAATAATGGCCCTACCATGCGCTACAGCGATGGAGAGCTGATTGAATTCAGAGAATTAATTACACGTAAATTAGAAACCGCAAAGAAAGAATTGGGTTATCTTCAAGGTCTTATTACCCGCAAAGATCAGATGGGCGGTGATGAAAGCGATAACCGTTATATGACGATGGAAGATGGAAGTTTGAGCATGGAAAGAGAGCAATTGAGCCAGATGGCCAGTCGCCAGATCACTTTTATCGACCATTTGGAGAAAGCGATGATGCGAATTGAAAATAAAACTTACGGAATTTGTCGCGTTACCGGAAAATTAATAGATAAAGCGAGACTAAGAGCTGTTCCCCATGCCACACTTTCGATTGAGGCAAAAATGGGAATCGCCAGATAAATTCTAAATCATATTTTATTCTAAAAGAGTATCGTGAAAACGGTATTTTTTTATTTTCAGGAAAATAGAAACCTGGATAATTTGTTCTTTTACTGTACAATAAGGTAATTCAAATAGTTCAACTCAATGCCATAGCAAGCGTTGCAATACTCAGCTTCACATTTTTTATTTTTAAAATCTCCGTGCCACAAGCGTCTAGCGTAGCGCCGGTGGTAATTACATCATCTACCAATAAAATATGCTTTCCTTCTAATGCTTTTGGATCTGTAACGAAAAAAATATCCTCTACATTTCTCCATCTTTCGATTCTGTGCTTTTTTGTTTGGGTTTCAGTAAAAACTTTCCTGATCACATTATTTTTGATCACCGGTTTATTAATAATATCAGAAATTCCGTTGCAAAGAATTGTCGATTGATTATACCCACGCATCTTTTCTTTACTTTCAAATAATGGGAGTGGAATCAGGAAATCAATATCAAAGCGATTGCTGTTGAGTAAACTTTTTCCCATTAAATTCCCAAAATAAAATCCCGCTTTTTTATTTCCACGGTATTTTAATTCATGAATCATATTTTGAATAATAGATTCTTTTGAAAAATAAAATTCACTCATTGCTGAGGTGAGAGAAATTCTTCCCCAAAACTTTTTCTCCAATGGATTATTTGCATGCATTGCGAAATTTGTATGTGGCAAATCATTGATGCATTCCAGGCAAAGAAAATTTTCTTTATCTATCACATCGCTTCCACAACCGATACAATTGTGTGGATAAAATAAATGAAAAAGCGGGGATGATGTGAATGAAAATTTACTCAAAATTAATTTTAGAATTTTTATTTAAAAATAATTTCTTTTTAAAAAATAAAGATCTTTTATAAAAGCATAATTTACTATTGAAACATTTTTTTAGTATAAAATATTTAGGAATAGAAATTATATGATTTTAATCCTCAACCCTACTTTTAATTTTTCAAAATGAAATTTATAATCTTATTTTTCAAAACAGATACCTGTACAATTCTTCCACTTTCCCCAAAGGAACAACTTCAATATTAAATTTATTTTTTCCTAAACCCTTGGTGTTGTATTTACTCACAATTATTTTATCAAAACCTAGTTTTTCCGCTTCGGCTATTCTTTGCTCAATCCGGGTTACGGCTCTTATTTCGCCGCTCAATCCTACTTCCCCTGAAAAACAAATTTGCATTGGCAGAGCCACGTCTTCGTAAGAAGAAAGCAAAGCGCTTAACACTGCCAAATCAATCGACGGGTCTTCCACTTTTAAGCCTCCGGCAATATTTATGAAAACATCTTTTACACCAAATTGAAAACCGCCGCGTTTTTCTAAAACAGCAAGGAGTAATTGCAATCTTCTCAAATCAAAACCGCTGTTGGTTCTTTGGGGCGTTCCATAAACACTTTGCGTAACTAAAGCTTGTACTTCAATTAATAATGGCCGAATTCCTTCCATCGTCGCCGCAATGGCCACACCGCTTAACTGTTCGTCTTTTTGGGTAATTAAAATTTCAGAAGGGTTGGTTACCTCTTTCATTCCTTCGCCGGTCATTTCATAAATTCCTAATTCTGATGTAGAACCAAATCGGTTTTTTAAAGTTCTTAAAATCCGGTACGTATAATGCCGGTCGCCTTCAAATTGCAGAACCGTATCTACCATGTGTTCGAGAATTTTTGGCCCCGCGATGCTTCCATCTTTGGTAATATGACCAATCAAAAAGACCGGTGTGTTACTTTCTTTTGCAAAGCGCTGAAGTTCGGCTGCGCTTTCTTTTATTTGTGATACACTTCCGGGTGCAGATTCAATATATGGAGATTGAATTGTTTGAATTGAATCCACAATAACCAATTGTGGTTTTAGTTTTTTTATTTCTTTAAAAATTGTTTGCGTATTTGTTTCCGTCAGCAGGAAAAAATTTTCATTTTTAATTTGAAGCCTGTCTGCACGCATTTTTATTTGCTGTTCACTTTCCTCGCCACTAATATATAAGGTAACAATATTTTTTAATTGTAAAGTTGCCTGCAAAAAAAGTGTAGATTTTCCGATACCCGGTTCACCTGCTATCAAAATAATACTTCCCAAAACAATTCCACCGCCGAGGACGCGGTTGAGTTCTTTGTCTTCTGTAATAATTCTTTTCTCTTCACCACTGGTTACTTCATGTAAAGAAATTGTTTTTAATCCTCCGCTCAATCCGGAAAATTCTTTCCATTCAGGTTCTTGTTTTTCATTTCCTTTTACAATCACTTCTTCCACAAAAGTATTCCATTCATTACACGAAGGACATTTGCCAACCCACTTCGTACTCTCCTGTCCGCAGTTGCTGCAAAAAAAAGCAGTCTTCGTTTTACTCAATGTGAAAATTTGAAAAATTTGAAAATGTGTTGTGCAAATGTAAGAACGTGAAAATGAAAATCACGAATCTTGAATATTTGTTGATTTACTACAGATGGTTTTGAGGTGAAAAGTAAAAGAGCCGGTATCACTACCAGCTCCTTGTACTTACTAACCCATTAAATTCTATTGCTAAATTACAAATTGCAGGCAGATAAACAAATTAATTTTCG
>JBEPVG010000117.1:0-6225 GCA_041691175.1 Chitinophagaceae bacterium | reverse complement strand
AGAGACAGGGCTTGAAATCGGAAAGCCTGCTTCGATTACGTCAACGCCAAGTTGTTCTAATTGCAATGCCAGCTCGATTTTTTCATTCGTATTCAATTTGCAACCTGGAACCTGTTCGCCGTCGCGTAATGTGGTATCAAAAATTATAATCTTATCCATAGAATTTTTTTAAAAACTTGTTTCAGAATTGTTGAAACTGTCTGTCTCTTTCGAAATTAGAAACTTAATACCTTTGAATCTAATCAATATAATAAGGGATTTACACTTCTGAAATGAAGTGCATTTTCGTAAAATCGTTGCTGTCATTAAGTTTCAGCCCAAATTTATTACGATGCTCAACTAATTTCAAAATGTGTCTTTTAACTATATTATTAGTATTACAAAATCAAAAAACATGAAATTTGTTTGTTTACTATCTTTTTATAAATAATAATTTTAAGGATTAAATTGATTCTCAAACTTTTTTACTGATAATTTTTCTTTAATAAAGCTCTTAAAATGTGAATTAAAAAAATAATAAATTAATTTTATTTTTCTTTTTTCTGTTTCGTTATTTATTTGAAATAATAATGTTGCAGAATAAACTTTTGTCGCCATGCCCAACCGTTCTACAGATTCTTTATTTCAATTAATTCATTCTCTCCAAAAATCAGAGAAAAGGAATTTTAAATTATATGTGCAAAGAAATTCTTCTAACAACGATTTGAAAGTTGTTCAATTATTTGATGCAATAGATAAAATGTCTTCTTATGATGAAAATGTTTTGATCAGCAAAACTTCTTCTATAAAAAAGCAACAACTTCCAAATGTAAAAGCGCATCTATACCGGCAAATCTTGAGCAGCTTGAGATTGCTTGAAAGTAGTGAAAACATTGATATTCAGCTACACGAACAACTGGATTTTGCCAGAATACTTTACAACAAAGGTCTTTATCATCAGAGCCTGAGGGTGTTGGAAAAAATAAAAGAAATTGCAAGCGCCAATAACCAGGTTAATTTTCAAATCGAAGTACTTATTTTAGAAAAAAAGATTGAAACCCTTCACATCACCAGGAGTATGCAGGATCGCGCCGATCAATTATCAATCGATGTAAATAAGGCTAACGAACATTTGAAAAAACAATCGAAACTTTCTAATCTTGCTTTGCAATTATATAGTTGGTATATTAAAAATGGTTTGGCCAGAAACAGGGATGATGAGAATGAAGTTGAAAACTTCTTTCGCGCCCATTTGACAGATGAAATTAAAGTCCAGGACGGCTTTTATGAGAAACTTTATTATCATCAAAGTTATTGTTGGTATACTTTTATTCGCCAGGATTACCTGATGTATTACCGCCATACTCAAAAATGGGTGAATCTCTTTTTAGATGAGCCAATAATGATTCAAATTGAAACCGGAAATTACATAAAAGGTCTCCACAATTTATTAAATGCGCATTTCACATTAAGAAATTATTCCGGGTTTAACAAGACACTTTCTCTGTTTGAAGAATTTAGTAATTCAGATGTTGTAAAACTGAATGATAATAATAAAATCCAGGTTTTTGTCTATCTGTATATTGCCAAAATTAACCAGCATTTTTTAGAAGGAACTTTTAAAGAAGGATTAACCATTGTTGAAGAAATTACGACTAAACTGGAAGGGTATAATTTATTCCTGGATCAGCACCGTACATTGATTTTTTATTATAAAATTGCTTCGCTCTATTTTGGTGCCGGCGATTATGACAATGCCATTGATTACCTTAATAAAATTATCAACTGGAAAGTAAACCTGCGTAATGATTTGCAATGTTATGCGCGCCTGCTGCATCTTATAGCACATTATGAACTGGGCAATTTTCAGTTGTTAGAATATCTCATCAAAACCGTTTATCGTTTTATGGCTAAGATGCAAAATCTAAGTTTGGTGGAAGAAGAGATGTTCAAATTTTTGCGGAAATCTTTCTACTTATCTGCAAAAAGACTAAAGCCGGAATTTGAAAAATTATTAACTAAAATAAAACAATTTGAAACCAGCAAATTTGAAACAAGGGCGTTTGCCTACCTGGATATTATTTCATGGTTAGAAAGTAAAGTGAATGAAAAGCAGACTTACGAAATTATTCGTGAAAAATATTTGCTAGCAAAAAAGTCACATCATGTAATAACCTAAGGTGCTTACTCCTGAACGGTATCACCAATATAATAATTAATTTTTCTTACCAGTTCATTCGCGTCAAAAGGCTTTGCCATAAAGTCGTCTGCTTTACAGAATTTTTTAATTTCTTTAAAATTAGTGTGAGCAGAAATCATGATAACAGGAATGTCTTTCGTCTCCGGTGTAGATTTTAAAGTGTTACATACATCTATGCCATCTATCCCTGAAAGAAAAACATCAAGTAGTATTAATTGTGGTGAAAATGACTTGGTTTTTGATAAAACTTCTTCGCCTTTTAAAGTGGTCATTACATTAAAACCGTATCGTTTCAGGATGATTTCCACAACCCACAAAATGTCTGTATTATCATCCACTATAAGTACGCGATTCATGTTATTTTTTTTAGAATAATTAAAAAAAAGGTGGAAGTTTACTTATCAATTTTATGAATCGTAAAGAATCCCGCTATTAACACCGTAGACTAATTATTTAAAAAAAGGGAAACGGCATGGCAACTTTTTAAGAATTCTTCTTCACATAGTGTGCCATAAATATTGGAATTAAAGGATACAAGAATTTTTTGAAAGATTATTTAGAAACCTTCGAAAAATCTGTTAAAATTTCCTTTATTTTATGATTATTTTATAAAATTTTAAAATGGCCAATAATATTATCTTTTCAATTATGAAGCTTTTTCTCCCCATCGTATTTTTACTTGGAAATTTTACTGCCGTTGGCCAATCGAAGCGTGCTCTGCGGAATCTAAAACAACAAATAAATAATATTTTATCAAATCAGAAAGGAACATTTGCAGTGGCTTTTAAAGATCTTTCTTCGGGCAAGGAATTGTTGATAAACGAACAGGAGAATTTTCATGCTGCAAGTACCATGAAAACTCCTGTAATGATTGAAGTTTTTAAACAGGTTTCGGAAAAGAAATTTACATTAACAGATTCTATTTTAATAAAAAATGAATTTAAAAGTATTGTTGACGGCAGTAGTTACAGCCTCGATTCCAGCGATGATAGCGAGTCTGAGATTTACCGGCATATTGGTGAAAAGAGAACCTTGTATGATTTGATGTACCAAATGATTATTGCGAGCAGTAATTTATCAACCAATCTGATTATTGATTTAGTGGATGCGCGTAAAGTAACAAAAACGATGCGCGATAGGGGTGCAAAAAAAATAATGATTTTGCGTGGAGTGGAGGATACGAAAGCTTATGAAAAAGGATTGAACAATACAACAACTGCCTACGACCTGATGTTGATCTTTAAAGAAATTGCAGAGGGGAAGGCTGTGAATAAAAATTCTTCTGATGCAATGATTAATATTTTATTAAAACAGGAACATAATGAAATTATTCCTGCTGAACTTCCAAAAGAAGTGAAAGTGGCACATAAAACCGGCTCTATCACTGGCATCCAACATGATTCAGGAATTGTTATTTTGCCCGATGGGAGAAAGTATGTTTTGGTTTTGCTTTCAAAGGATTTGAAAGATGAAAATGCAGCCATTAAAGCAATGGCACAGGTTTCAAAGATTATTTATGATTTTGAAAGACGTGGATCCTAATCTAAATATGATGTGAAGCTGGTTGCAAATGCGGTAAAATCAAATTTTATTGGTTACATGTTTATAAAAAACGGATTCATTGTATGAAAAATTACCGGAAGAAATTGTTGCTATTAAATTAAAAAATCGCGTTTTTTATTTGCTTACTGCAAAAAAAATTTGCCCTACTGGTTTAGAAACTGATAATGTAAATTTATCTTTTCAAAATTTTATTAAAAATTGTAATGATCAAATATTATTTTCTTCTCTTTCTTCTTGGTATTTCGACTAACGGGGATTGTCAAAAAACGTCCACATTAAATAATGATCTGGTAATCAAAAAAGATCTCTCAGATTCTGCGCTTTTGGACCTGGTTCAAAGACAAACCATAAACTATTTTTATGATTTTGCCCATCCTTACAGCGAAATGTCACGTGAACGAAGCAATACCAGTTTCGATTACGGCAGCGAGGTCGTAACTACGGGCGGTACTGGCTTTGGGGTGATGGCTTTGATCGTTGGTGTAGAAAGAAAATGGTTGCCAAGAGATTCTGTTACGAAGCGTATTTTGAAAATGCTTCGTTTTTTAAATAAGGCGGATTCCTACCATGGCGTTTTTCCTCATTGGATGGATGGAGCCACCGGCAAGACGATAAAATTTAGTCGCAAAGATGATGGCGCCGATCTTGTAGAAACCTCTTTTCTTTTTGAAGGACTTTTATGTGCCAGAGAATATTTTAATAAGTCCAATGAAATCGAAAAAGAAATTCGCGACCGGATCACCTCTTTGTGGAACGAGATAGAGTGGAACTGGTTTACAAAAGATGGCGAGGATGTTTTGTACTGGCATTGGAGTCCGAATAACGGGTGGGCAATGAACTTTGCATTGCATGGATATAATGAAGCCTTGATCACTTATATTCTTGCAGCTTCAGCTACCAGGTATCCGGTTTCTGCTGATGTTTATGACCATGGTTGGGCGATGAGTAATTTCTTTTTTAATGGTAAAAAATTTTTCGGGTATACATTGCCGTTAGGCTTTGATTTTGGTGGTCCGCTTTTCTTTTCTCATTATTCTTTTTTAGGTCTTGATCCTAAAGGATTAAAAGATCATTATGCGGATTATTGGGAACAAAATCAAAACCATACTTTGATTAATCGTGCCTGGTGCGTTAATAATTCAAAACACTTTAAAGGATATGGCGAAAATAGTTGGGGACTAACGTCAAGCGATGATCCAGACGGCTACAGTGCTCATTCTCCAACAAATGATAATGGAACGATCACGCCGACTGCAGCGCTGTCCTCATTTCCTTATACGCCTGAATATTCGATGCAGGCCTTAAAACATTTTTATTATGATTTGGGAAAAAATATTTGGGGTGAATATGGTTTCAAAGACGCCTTTAATGAAAATAAAAATTGGGTTGCTGATTCTTATCTCGCTATAGACGAAGGGCCGATTGTAGTGATGATAGAAAATTATAGAAGCGGGTTATTTTGGAAATTATTCATGAATATTCCTGAAATACAAAGTGGGCTGAAAAAACTGGGATTTAGTAGTCCGCATTTTTAAAAGATAAATCAAGAACCAAACATCTTAATTCAGTTTATTATCTTTTATCTTTATCAAAAATAATTCATGAATAAAATCCTAATGAAAAAAATAAAGTTTTTACTTTCATTTCTTTTGATTTTTAATTTTGCTAATGCGCAAAATACTCCTTTTTATTCCGAAATTCAACAGTTTAAAACACAGGACAGCATTGATTTCCCTCCAAAACATGCCATACTTTTTTTGGGAAGCTCTTCTTTCAGAAAATGGGAAGATGTACAGAAATATTTCCCTGGCTATAAAATTATTAATCGTGGATTTGGAGGTTCCACAGTTCCGGATGCTATTTATTATGCAGATGAAATAATTTTTCCTTATGATCCGAAGCAAGTGATAATTTATGAAGGCGACAATGATCTTGCTTCATCAGATAACATAACCGCTGATTCAGTTTTGAACAGATTTAAACACTTGTTTAATTTAATCAGAAGTAGGCTTCCAAATACTTCTATTGATTATGTTTCGATAAAACCAAGTCCGAGCCGGAAAAAATTAATGCCGGAAATGCGGAAAACTAATTCATTAGTAAAAAACTTTTTGAGCCATCAGAAAAATGCGGCTTTCATTGATGTTTACCATGCTATGTTGAACAAAGCGGGCGAGCCGGATAAAAGTATCTTTCTTGAAGATGAATTACACATGAATGCCAAAGGTTATCGCATTTGGCAAAAAATTATTCGCCCTTATTTAATTAAAAAATAAAAATTCAGTTATGAAAAATGTGAGTCGATTAATAATTGCTTTCTTCATTATTTGTTCGTTTACTGCAAACGCGCAAAATTCGAAGGCGCAAAAAATGAACGATTTCATCAATGCCCTGATGAAAAAAATGACGCTGGATGAAAAGATTGGCCAGTTAAATCTAGTAACTCCCGGCGGTGCTGTTACCGGCTCGGTAGTAAGTAAGGA
>JBEPVG010000116.1:0-6290 GCA_041691175.1 Chitinophagaceae bacterium | reverse complement strand
ATTGCTTTAATTCCAACTTTACTTTATGTGATTACCATTCATTCTTTATCATCTACCGGAGGAATTGATAGTGGTGCAATCACGGGTTCATACATTGGTTTGTTTCTTCTCGCTGCTGTTTTTGCTTCAATAAGCACGTGGTGTTCCAGCCTTACATCAAACGCGGTGATTGCATTTTTATTAAGTGCGTTTGCATGCATTATTTTATATTTTGGTTTCGGAGCTATTAGCAAATTGCCTGTTTTTACGGGCAATGCCGACTATTATATAGAAATGCTTGGAATAGATTTTCATTATCAAAGTATCAGCCGCGGCGTGGTCGACACGCGGGATATTATTTATTTCTTCAGTGTCATTTTTCTTTTTCTTTTTACCACACAAAATAATTTAAACAAAAAATAGGAGCCATCAAAAATGAAATCTTTTTCAAATAAAAAATGGTGGTTACTTATAATTGTTGTTGCAATTCTATTGATCAATTATCTCGCTTCAGTTTTTCATAAACGGATTGATCTTACTAATGAAAAAAGATTTACGATTTCAACTCCGGTAAAAAAAATCCTGAAAAATATTGATCAGAAAATGGAAATCAATATTTTTTTAAGAGGCGATATTCCCGCAGGGTTTAAAAAATTATCTTTCTCGACCCAGGAACTTTTACAGGAATTTAAAGAATATTCAAATGGAAATATTCATTACAAAATAATCGCTGCCGATGAAAAAATCCCAGGAACAGAAAGAACTTATGCTGATACACTTTCATCTTTAGGAATTGTTCCGATCAATTTAAAAGTGCAATTAAAAGAAGGCGAACAATCTCAATATATTTATCCGGCCGCTCTTGTAAATTATCAAAATAAATTACAACCGGTAAATTTATATTCCGGATCAAGTACTTTTATTACTGCTCCCGAACTCAACAGTGCAGAGGCTTTGCTCGAGTTCAAGTTTGCCGATGCTATTGAAAAAACAATTGATAATAAAAAACCGATGGTTGCATATGCCGTTGGAAACGGCGAGCCAATTGGCCCAAAGGTTTATGATCTTGTAGAAAATGTTTTGAAGAAAAATTATAATCTTTTCATGATGGATCTTGAAACAGAGCCTGTAATTCCTGATACTTTTAAATTAATGATCATTGTAAAACCCACACTCACTTTTACCGATGCAGAAAAATTAAAAATAGATCAGTATGTAATGCATGGCGGCAAATTGCTTTGTTTTATAGACAGGCTGGAAGCAGAAACCGATAGTTTGCAAATCAAAAACCAGGTAATTGCTTATGACCGGAATTTAGATCTCCAGGATTTGTTCTTTAAATACGGAATCCGCATCAATCCTGATCTTTTGATGGATTTGCAATGCGATTTTTTGCCCTTCAGCGTGAACGGAAAAGATCAGTTTGAATTTTTGCACTGGAATTATTTCCCTTTATTTGAATCAAAACAAAATAGTGTTATCAATAAAAATCTGGGACTCGTTGCGGGGAGATTTGTAAATACGATTGATACGGTTAGCGCTTCCGGAATAAAAAAAACCGTTTTGTTAAGTTCATCTTCAAATTCAAGAACGATTGAAACTCCGGCATTGATCAGTGGCGAAGAGAACCGGAATGCCACTATTGACGTGGCTTTTAATAAAAGTAATTTGATTGCGGGAGTTTTGCTGGAAGGAAAATTCACTTCATTATTTAAAAATCGTGTAAGCCGAAACCAGATGGATTCTTTAAATTTTTATGGATCTCCTTTTCAAAGTGAGAATATAAATGGTAATAAAATGATCATCGTTTCTGATGGTGATATTGTTTTGAACCAGGTTTATAAAGGACAATTTTTGCCTATGGGTGTTAATTCTTATACGGTTGGAACCCAATATGAATACCAGTTTGCCAACAGGCAGTTTGTTGATAATTGCATTGAATACCTGGTGAATAACTCGGGGTTGAGCGAAGCAAAATCTAAGGATTATAAACTTCGTTTGTTAGATCCCAAAAAAACAACTGATCAAAGAGGTTTTTGGGAAATACTAAATCTGTTGTTTCCTGTTTTTCTCATTTTAATTTTTGGATTAATTTATCAATGGTGGAGGAAAAGAAAATACACACTTTCATTGTCTAAAGACTCATACAAAAGCCTCCGTTAGTAAAAGAACAACTTACCCAGATTTCCGTTTGATATTGTATCTTCTTACCTATTAAAAAACGGGGGACAGAAATCTGCAATATTTGTTGCTTTACTGTTAACTGTTTTCATTATTTTTTAATTCGTTGTTCATAATCCTTTACTTTACATTTTCTATTTTTTGTGGTTCTAATAAACAATTATAATGTCAACAACGGAGTGGAGCTATTTAATATTCGGTATTGTTTTACTTGCTGCCATTATTTTTGATCTTGGTTTATTAAGCAGGAAATCGCATTCTATCTCTATTAAGCAGGCGTTTTATCAAACCATGTTTTGGGTCAGTTTAGGCCTTGGATTTTTTATATTTGTCTGGTTTGAAGACGGTCACATTGTTGCCCTGGAATACATCAGTTCCTACCTTATGGAATGGGGTTTAAGCATTGATAATATTTTTGTTTTCATTCTGATATTTTCGTATTTCAGGATTCCTGAAAGGCACGCGAACCGTGTTTTATTTCTGGGAATTTTGTTGGCTGTAGTTTTAAGAATCATTTTTATAACCATTGGTATCGCTCTGATAGCCCGGTTTTACTGGATTCTGTACATCTTCGGTGCATTCCTTGTATATACTGGTTTTAAAATGTTTATTGTAAATACAGAAGAAGAATTTAATCCTGAGGGAAATGCAGTCTATAAATTTTTAAAAAGGTTTCTTCCGCTTTCTAATGATAATAGTAGTGGAAAATTTACGCAAAAAATTAATGGTAAAACTCATTATACAATGCTTTTTGTGGTGATGATTATGCTGGCAGCTACAGATATTGTTTTCGCTTTAGATTCCATCCCCGCGGTGTTTTCAATAACTCAGAATAAAATGGTAGTTTATACCTCTAATATTTTTGCAGTTTTAGGTTTGCGCTCGTTATTTTTTCTATTAAGAAGTGCTGTAGAAAAATTCAAATATTTGAAAGAAGGTATTGCCATTGTTTTAGTTTTTATTGGTATTAAAATGCTGATTTCTTACTTTGGTATTCATTTTCATATTGCCATCTCTCTTTTGGTAATTGTTCTTTGTTTAGGTGGTTCTGTATTATTTTCGGTTTTTAAAAATAACCAAAATCAAAAAAAAATAAACCAAAATAATTGAATGTAAATATCCCTTATTCAATTACTCAAATTGCCAAAATATGCAATGGCAAATGGTTGAATAAAAATTTATCGACGACGCATGTAGCTTATCTTTCACTGGATAGCCGTAAAATTTCTTTTGCTGAAACGACAGTTTTTTTTGCCATAAAAAACACCCACCAGGATGCCAATTTATTTTTAGAAAGTCTTTATCAAAAAGGCGTTCGAAATTTTGTTACAGATGATAAAAATATTTCTGTTGAAGCTCTCTCTTTGGCGAATATTATTTTAGTTAACAACACTGTTTCCGCGATTCAAAAATTAGCCGTTCATCACCGGAATGAGTTTTTAAAAAATAATTTAATGGTAATTGGAATTACGGGAAGTAACGGAAAGACCATTGTAAAAGAATGGTTGAATCAGCTCCTTGAAAATGATTTCTCTATTGTAAGAAGCCCTAAAAGTTTTAATTCCCAAATAGGCGTTCCTTTAAGTGTTTTAAACATAAAACCTTCAAATAATCTGAGCATTTTTGAGGCAGGAATTTCTCAACCTGGCGAAATGAAAAATCTGGCGAAGATAATTCAGCCAACCATTGGTGTTTTTACAAACATTGGTAATTCACATGATGAAGGGTTTAAAAACAAGAAACAAAAAATTAATGAAAAACTTTTTCTTTTTAAAAATGTGGAACAATTAATTTTTTGTTCTGACGATGAAAATCTTGCAAAAGAAATAAATTTTTTTACACATAGAAATAAGCATCTCAAATTATTTTCTTGGGGAAAGAATAAAAATGATATCCTACAAATAAAGCAAATAATAAAACAGGATTCTTCATCTTCGATCGAAGCTGTTTATAAAAGGAAGAAACTTTTCATCACGATTCCGTTTTCTGATGAAGCCTCGGTTCAAAATGCTTTACAATGCCTGGCGGTACTTTGTGTTTTGAATAAAACAGGTGATAAAATTCTTAGTCGTTTTCCCATGCTTTATCCAATAGCCATGAGGCTTGAACTAAAAGAGGGGATTAATCGTTGCCATATCATTAATGACAGTTACAGCAACGATTTATATTCTTTGGGAATAGCGCTTGATTTTTTAATGCAGCAAAAACAATCACCTGTTCACACAGTAATTCTTTCCGATATTTTGCAATCCGGCATCGAACCAAAAAAATTATATATAGAGGTTGCTTCCTTGTTACGACAAAAAAATATCGGCACACTTATTGGAATCGGAAGCGATATTTTTTCTCAAAAAAATGAATTTTCATTTATAAAAAATATATCTTTTTTTAAATCTACTGATGAATTTTTAAAGAAAATTTTTCTTTCTAATTTTCAGGACGAAGCGATTTTGATTAAAGGAGGACGGCGATTTGAGTTCGAAAGAATCAGTCATGTTTTGGAACAAAAAGTTCATCAGACAGTTCTTTCAATTAACCTTACTTCGGTCGTTTATAATTTAAAAAAGTATAAAGAGATGCTAAAACCAGAAACAAAAATTATGGCCATGGTAAAGGCATTTAGTTACGGCAGCGGCAGTTATGAAATAGCTTCGGTTTTGGAATTTAATAAAGTTGATTACCTCGCTGTAGCCTATGCTGATGAAGGAGTTGAGCTTAGAAAGGCTGGAATTACTTTGCCAATTATGGTAATGAATATGGATAACAGCGCATTTGATTCTATTTTGAATTATAACTTGGAACCTGAAATTTTTTCTTTTGAATTATTAAATGATTTTACGGCTTATTTACAAAAATCGGACACTGAAAATTATCCGGTTCATTTAAAAATTGATACCGGAATGCACAGGCTTGGTTTTATGGAAAATGAAATCAGTTCTTTGTGTAAAAAAATCTCTGCTAACCATTTTATAAAAGTAAAAACCGTGTTTTCACACCTTGCTGCAAGCGAAGATAGAAATCAAGATAATTTTACACTTTTGCAATTCAATACTTTTAACAAATGTTGTTTAAAAATTGAAAAAACTTTGAATTATGCTTTTGATAAACACATTGCTAATACTTCGGGAATAAGCCGGCATCCTGAATTGCAATTAAATATGGTTCGGCTTGGAATTGGGCTTTATGGATTTGATGGAAATGACGAAATGCAAAAGAAATTAAAAAATGTTTCTACTTTAACGACTACTATTTCGCAAATAAAAAAGATTAAGGCCGGGGAAACAGTTGGTTATGGAAGAATGGGAAAAGTGAAAAAAGATAATGTTATTGCGGTTGTGCGTATCGGATATGCTGATGGATATTCAAGAAGCCTGGGAAATGGGAATGGGAAAATGCTGGTGAAAAATAAATTGGCTCCTGTAATCGGAAACGTTTGTATGGATATGACAATGCTTGATGTAACAGGAAGTGCCGGTTTGAAGGAGGGAGATGAGGTAACTGTTTTCGGAGAATCACTTTCTTTGCGATTATTAGCGGGTTGGGCCCATACAATTCCTTATGAAATAATGACGGGAATTTCTCAAAGAGTAAAGAGAATTTATTTTGAAGAATAGAAAAAAGTTGAAGATTGAAACAAAGCTAAAATGAAAAAAAGGACTATTTTTTTAATTATCGCTCTCATTGTTGTTGCCGATCAGGTATTGAAAATATTTGTAAAAACGCATTACCATCCTGGAGAATCTCATCCGGTTTTGGGCAATTGGTTTCAATTCTATTTTATTGAAAACGAAGGAATGGCTTATGGTTGGAAATTTGGTGGTGAGTTTGGAAAAATTGCGCTCACCTTATTTCGTTTGACCGCTGTCATTTTTGGAATCTTTTATCTTAATAAAATCAACCAAAATAAATATCACCGCGGATATATAATTTGCGTAGCCTTAGTGTTTGCGGGCGCTTTAGGCAATTTGATTGATAGCATGTTATATGGTTTGGTATTTGATAAAAGTAGTTTTAGCACCTACGCAATTGCTAAAATTTTTCCTTCACAGGGATACGCGGGCTTTTTGCATGGCAATGTGGTTGATATGCTGTATTTACCCATATTCCATGTGGATCAATTGCCAAAATGG
>JBEPVG010000115.1:0-6396 GCA_041691175.1 Chitinophagaceae bacterium | reverse complement strand
GATTTGATTCATGCCAAAATAGTAACCAACGGATGAGAAAAATGTTTTCCAAAAATATTTTTTATAACAAAAAATTGAATCCAAATATTTTACGGAATTCGTTTCAATCAGATAAATTTGTAACAATCGACATAAAAACTTTAAACTACATAATTTACTTTCACAAAAATTAAAATTCAAAAGTTTTTCGAATGAAAAAATATCTATCCTTCATCATTTTTCTTTTTTTATCTTTTACTTCCTTCGCACAAAATGAAGACAGCACGTGGTTTGTAAATAATTATACCAAACTTGAACAATACATCCCTATGCGTGATGGAATAAAATTGTTTACGTCTATTTATATTCCAAAGGATCAAATTTCAAAACATCCTTTTCTGATGACCCGAACTCCATATTCTTCAGCGCCTTACGGGAGTGATAATTTTTTACCCTTTTGGCGTTCTTATCTGATGAAATACGCAAGAGAAAATATTATACTTGTAAGACAGGATGTAAGAGGGAGATATATGAGTGAAGGAAAGTTTGTGGATGTGAGGCCATTTAATAAAAATAAAAAAAATAAAGAAATAGACGAGGCAAGTGATTCGTATGATGCAATTGACTGGCTAGTAAAAAATATTAAAAATAACAATGGAAAAGTTGGCGTTTTCGGCACTTCATATCCTGGATTCTATTCTACGGAAGCTGCTCTCAGCGAGCATCCCGCGCTGGTTGCCGTAAGCCCCCAGGCACCTGTAACTGATTGGTTTATCGGAGACGATTTCCATCATAAGGGCGCTTTTTTTGTGATGGATGGATTTTCATTTTATCCGTTTTTTGGGACGCCCCATCCAAAACCTTCCACAAATTACACATCGGGGTTTTCTTTTAAATCGGATGATAATTACAACGCCTATTTGAAAACCGGCGCCTTGAAAAATTTTTCAAAATTAATGGGCGATAGTATTCCATTCTGGAATGAACTTTATCAGCACCCAAATTATGATGAGTGGTGGCAGGCGCGAAATGCACGCAATGGCCTATACGATGTAAAACCAGCAATGCTTTGGGTGGGCGGATTGTTTGATGCAGAAGATTGTTTTGGCGCATGGAATTGTTATAAAGCTACAGAAAACCAAAGTCCGCAAACCAACAACCGGATTGTAATGGGACCATGGTATCATGGACAATGGGGAAGCCAGGACGGAAGTTATTTAGGCAATGTAAGATTCGCCAGCAACACATCCCAATTTTATCAGGATAGTGTTGAAATTCCTTTTTTCAATCACTATCTATTGGAAAAAGATGATCCGAATTTATCAGAAGCAACCATTTTTTTTAGTGGAGAAAACAACTGGCATCATTTAAAAAAATGGCCACCCGCAAATGTAGAAGCGCAAAATCTTTATTTGAGATCTGATGGAAATTTATCATTGAATGAAAAACCAAAAAGTATTCAAAGCTTTGATGAATATACCAGCGATCCGGCGCATCCGGTTCCTTACACAGAAGATGTACATTTCAATAGAACAAGAGAATATATGGATGACGATCAAAGATTTGCTTCGCGAAGGCCGGATGTATTAACTTATGAAACGCCGATATTAAATGAAAAGATAACCCTTGCTGGTCCGGTGATAGCCGATCTAATGACTTCAATTTCCACCACGGATGCGGATTTCGTTGTGAAATTAATTGATGTATTTCCAGACGAGTTTAAATATCCTGAAAACGTGAAAGGAAATGACAAAAATTATCCGATGGGCGGATATCAAATGCTGGTTCGTGCAGAAATTATGCGCGGAAAATTCAGAAATAGTTTTTCAAAACCAACGCCATTTGTTCCTGGAAAAATAACAGAAGTGAAATGGGAACTACCGGACATAGCACATACTTTTTTGAAAGGCCATAGAATAATGATACAAATCCAAAGTAGCTGGTTTCCCTTGGCAGATCGCAATCCGCAAAAATTTATGGATATCTATAAAGCTGACGACAGCGATTTTCAAAAGGCAAACATTCGGATTTATCATGATGGAGCCGATGCTTCCAGAATAATTTTACCCGTACTAAAGTAAAAAAATGAAAATAAATTTATTGCTGATCTGCCTGCTGATTAGTCTCTCACTAAGAAGTCAGAATATCAATCCCAATTTTGTTAAAGAAAATTTCACAAAAATTGATACGACCATTTCCATGCGCGATGGAATAAAACTTTATACAGTTATTTATATTCCAAAAGATGGATCTGAAAAATATCCGTTTCTTATAGAACGCACACCTTATTCTTCAAGACCTTATGGAGAAAATAATTATGCCTGGAGGATCGGCCCAAACGCAGCGCTGATGCAAGAAAAATACATTTTCGTTTACCAGGATGTCCGCGGCCGTTATATGAGCGAAGGATACAATCTTGAAATGACTCCCTACATTCCCAATAAAAAAAATAAAAGACAGGTCGATGAAAGCAGCGATACATATGATACGATGGATTGGCTGTTAAAAAATATTAAAAACAACAATGGTCGTGCAGGTTTGTATGGAATTTCTTATCCTGGTTTTTATGCAACCGCAAGTCTGCCGGGTGCTCATCCGGCGATAAAAGCGGTAAGTCCACAGGCGCCGGTTACAGATGAATTTATTGGTGATGATGCCAATCATAATGGTGCTTTCTTTCTGCTCGACAATTTTATGTTTATGAATAGTTTTGGTAAAGAAAGAAACGGACCGACAGAAGATTATGGCTCATCCATGTTTGATGTGAAATCGAATGATGTGTATCGGTTTTTTTTAAATATTGGTCCTATAAAAAATACACAATCTGCTCAATATTTTAATCATAAAAGCTATATCTGGAATGAATACCTGAAACATGATACTTATGATAATTACTGGCAAAAAAGAAATATCCGCCAATATTTAAAAAATATAAAGATCCCTACTCTGGTTGTTGGTGGCTGGTTTGACGCGGAAGACCTGTTTGGTTCATTACACACTTATGAAGCAATAGAAAAGCAAAGTCCAGCAAATAAAACCATTCTGGTAATGGGGCCGTGGACGCACGGTGCATGGTCAAGAGACGAGTGGAATAAATTTGGGACATACAATTTCGAAAGCAATACAAGTGAATATTTTCAAGACAATTTGCAAACAAAATTCTTTAATTACTATTTAAAAGATAAAGGACATTTTAATGCGTCGGAAGCAACTGTTTTTGAAACAGGAACTAATAAATGGAGACAATTTAATCAATGGCCACCTGCAAATATTGTTGATGCAAATTATTATTTTAATTCCGGTCATTCTTTGTCAAACAAAACAACTAATTCAACAAATAGTTTTGATGAATACGTAAGCGATCCCGCAAACCCGGTTCCCTATACTGCCAAAATTCAGGGCAGAAGGAACAATGAATATATGGTCGAGGATCAACGTTTTGCTGCTTCACGGAATGATGTTTTAGTTTATACATCACCGTTACTTTATGAAGACGTTACGATTGCAGGAAAAATTTTGGCAGATCTCTTTGTAAGTATTTCAACAACGGATGCCGATTTTATTGTAAAGTTGATAGATGTGTTACCAGAAAATGAAAAAGATTCAATGGCAGGCTACCAGCGGCTTGTAAGAGCCGAAGTAATGCGGGGGAAGTTTAGAAATGATTATAAAAAGCCAGAAGCTTTTATTCCCGGAAAAATAAGTGAAGTAAAAATTAAACTGAACGATGTAGACCACACTTTTAAAAAAGGGCATCGCATCATGGTGCAGGTGCAAAGCAGTTGGTTTCCTTTGGTGGATAGAAATCCTCAAAGGTTTATGAGAATTCCTGATGCCGTTGAGAGTGATTTTCAAAAGTCAACAATTCATATTTATCATGATGAAGTTCACGCATCGAAAATTGTTCTTCCGGTGTTAAAGTAAAATCTTATTTTAGTAAACATTAGCTACAAAATCGCCAAATCAAAAATTCTTCTATGAAAAAATTATTGCTCTTCTCCTTTTTATTAATTTCATTAACAATATTTGGACAAATGAAAGTTGTTATAGTACCGAAACCGGTATCTCTCGTAATGCATTCCGGCAACTTTAATTTTAGCTCCACCACAAATATTGTTGCAGATAAACGTTCGATGCATGAAGCCGAAATGGTAAATATTTATCTGCAAAAGTTGTACGGAATCAACCTCCCGGTGAAAAACAAAATCAGTACCACCGAAAATGGAAACTTTATTATTTTTAAGCTTCTCACAAATAAAGAAAGGAAAGATGCTTACAATCTTTCAGTAGATTCTGATAAAATAATTATCAGCAGCGCAGGGAATGAAGGTTTATTTTATGGCATGCAAACGCTTCTTCAATTATTACCTGCAAGCAAAACTGAAGCCACGTCCTCAATGATCTTGATTCCTCAACTTTTGATAAAGGATTATCCGCGCTTTCAATATCGTGGAATGCACCTGGATGTAGGCCGTCATTTTTTCGATGTTGATTTTGTAAAAAAGTATATCGATTATCTCGCCTATTTTAAATACAATACTTTCCATTGGCACCTCACTGAAGACCAGGGTTGGAGAATTCAAATTAAAAAATATCCGCTCCTCACTTCTGTTGGAGGATTTAGAAATGGAACGATCATTGGTCATGCCCCCGGAACAGGAAATGACAGTCTTCATTACGGTGGTTTTTACACCCAGGAACAAATAAAAGATGTTGTAAAATATGCCCAGGATCGTTTTATAACAATTATTCCGGAAATTGAATTGCCAGGTCACGCATCTGCAGCGATTGCAGCTTATCCCCAGCTTAGTTGTTTTCCTGAAGAATCTACAAAAGTATCTCCACGTACTCCATGGGCCGGAAGCCGTGATGGCAAACAGGTTCAGCAAACGTGGGGCGTATTTGAGGATATTTTTTGCCCGTCAGAATATACTTTTAAATTTTTAGAAAATGTTTTAGATGAAGTTATGGCATTATTTCCCTCAAAATATATTCATATAGGAGGTGATGAAGCGCCCAAAACAAATTGGAAAAGATCAGCCTTTTGCCAAAATCTGATTAAGGATAAAAACCTGAAAGATGAACATGGTTTGCAGAGCTATTTTATCCAGAGAATTGAAAAATACATAAACAGCAAAGGAAGAAAAATTATTGGATGGGATGAAATTCTTGAAGGCGGACTCGCGCAAAACGCTACTGTAATGAGCTGGCGTGGAGAGGAAGGCGGGATTGCAGCCGCACAACAACATCATGATGTAATTATGACTCCGGGGAAGTATGTTTATTTTGACCACGCACAAATGAAAAACAGTGACAGCCTGACTATTGGCGGTTATCTTCCTCTTGATACAGTTTACAATTACGAACCAATTCCAAAAGAATTAAATGATTCTGAAACGCATTATATTCTTGGCGCACAGGCAAATGTGTGGACAGAATATATGGCTAATCCTCAGAAAGTAGAATACATGATTTTCCCACGCATGAGCGCTTTAAGTGAAGTGCTTTGGTCAAAAAAAGAAGATCGGAATTTCAGTGATTTTTCTTCCGAACTAACAGATTTGTATAAACGATATCAATTATGGGACGCAAATTATTTTAAAGGAAATTAGTTACGGTAGAAATTATTCATTTTCGTGTATGCATCACCGTTATAAATATTTTCTAATGAAAATTGAAAACATAAATCATCCAAATTTGTTTGTTTACTGAATCTCAGCATCCCGAAATAAATTTAACAGGAAATGGTTTCTATTGACTAACAAATTTTGCACCCAAAATCTCCAAACCTACACTATCAGTGCCTTTTGGGGCAAAGTATTTTGTTTTAAAATCCTGGGAATCGCCAGGTTCCAGGATTTCAAAAATGGTTTCTTTATCTGTTTCTAATAAAGTTTTTGTTTTTGAATAGAAGGATAATTTTATGTCTACATCTTTAAAAATTGCAACAGATGCTTTATTTATCAATTTACCTCTCACAACAGTTTGACCTACAATATTTTTTTTAGTATGTCCGCTGATTGATAAAAATTCTTGTGGATTTTTTTGTTCCTTTTTCAACAATTCATTTTTGGTGATATTGTAACTTTGTTTCTCCAGTTTAGAATTTACATCTGTATCACCGCCGCACGAAAAGAAAATGAAAGACAAAATGAATAACAGGAATTTGTATTTTTTCATCAGATTAATTTTTTTAAAAGATGAAAATAATGAAAATAAAAAATAGAAAATCCTAAATATTTTGTAAATGAAAAAGCCAATCATGCTTCTGTTCCAAGCCACAAAGCTCCGCCAATGCTGTTTCTCTTTGCCCCGGTTACAGACGATAAAACTGTGTATTGCTCACGCCATCTTAATGTTCCCAGCAAAGCCATGATCAATGCTTCTTTATAAATAACCACTTCATCTGAGGGAATA
>JBEPVG010000114.1:0-6418 GCA_041691175.1 Chitinophagaceae bacterium | reverse complement strand
CCATAAATGAGATACTGATGGCCGACATGAAAGGCCCACTGACAGTGGTTCCTAAAAGTTGTATATCAACAGGCGGCATACAAAGCGCGTCGCCGAGATGAAGTTTGTGACTTAAATTACAAAGACCAATATAAGTTACAAAGGTCTTTTTTGCGGGAGCGAATATAATATTATCAAAAATCCAATCGACATAAATAAAAACAAAAATAGCGACGGTGATCAGCACGATTGCCGAACGAAAAAGGTGCCAGCGCAAAACTTCGAGGTGATCTATAAAACTCATTTCACCGCCTTCAGTTTCTTTTCCCCGAATTTTTTTAAAAAATGCTTTTCTTTCTGATGTTTTGTTGCTCAATTTACTTTTTCATTTCATTTATGCAAATATAATAGTACGAAGTTATTTGATTGTCGGATTGGAAAACTTTTATTGTTAATACCATTTTTGAAACACATTGCTTTAGTACGTTTAAGAAAAGTGAGAATCTTTTTATTGTCAAACAGTTGAAAATAAAAAGTTTTAAGAGTGAACTTTTTCAAGCAACGTGTAGTAAACGAACAAATTCTTCCTATTTCTGATTTTTTTTAAATATTTGACTTAATGCATCGCAGCAGAAACATTTACTTTTTTATCCCTATTACCCTTTATTAGTAAAACGAACGGTACACAAATTAAAAACAAAATCCCAATGTAAAGGAAAACATCCATGTAAGATAATACCATTGCCTGTTTGGTGACGGAAAAATCGAGCGCCTTATAAGCACTATTTAATGCGACATCCGGCGTCATTCCTTTTCCCATAAAACCGTGTTGCATCAGTGAAATTCTGTTCTGAACATTTGGATCGGTCACATTTAGTTTACTAATAAGATCAACACGATGAACTATATTTTGTTTAGCAATATAAGTGGTGATCACTGCCACGCCAAACGAGCCGCCTAATTGTCGCATCATGCCCGTAAACGCAGCGCCCTGGCCTATTTGCTGGCCATGAAGCGTAGAAAGCGCGAGTGTAGTAATGGGGATAAATAACAAGCTAAGCCCAAAACCTCGGAACATTAAAAGCCACCAAAATGATTCTGAGGGTGTATCCGGAGTAAGGATTTTATATCCCCATAAGCTGTACAAAAAAAATATAATCAGACCTCCGGCTACGAGGTATTGTTGTTTCACTCCGCGTTGCAAAAGTTTCCCAATCAAAGGCATCATAAAAGCCGTAGCGATACCCGAAGGAATGAACAGAAGGCCCGCGTCTTCTGCGGTCCAGCCTAATGTAGATTGAGTATATAATGGAATAATAAATGTGGAGCCATACAAACCAAAACCTAAAATAAAAGACAATATAGTGCCTACACGAAGATTTCCATTTTTGAGAACACGCAGTTCTACGATCGGTTTTCGATAAGTCAGTTCGCGCCAAATAAAAAAGAAAATTCCGAATATAGCAACAACCGATAACAACACTATCATATTGCTATTGAACCAATCATCATCATGTCCTTTTTCCAAAACATATTGCAAAGAGCCCACTGCGACAGCGAGCAAAATAATTCCTAAAAAATCAATATTTTTCCTCGAAGTTTTTTCGGCAAATTTTGGACTTTTTATAAATTGTAACGTTAGTAAAGTACCCACGATTCCAATAGGAATATTGATGTAAAAAATGTAAGGCCAGCTAAAATGATCAACGATATATCCGCCCAAAGGCGGCCCTAAAGTAGGTCCGATGATAACTCCAAGTCCATAAATTGCCTGCGACATTCCTCTTTTTTCTATCGGATAACTTTCTGTGATAATTGTTTGGGAAGTTACCAAAAGAGCGCCACCGCCTAATCCCTGGCAAAATCTAAAAGCCACCAATTCCCAAATGCCTGTGGCATTCCCGCATAAAAAAGAAAAGACCGTAAAGATCATAATGGAAGCTGCAAAATAATTGCGTCGACCGAATTGTTGCGACAACCAACTGGTCATTGGAACGATAATCACATTACCGACAGCATAGGCAGTAACCACCCAGCCAATTTCGGTAAGTGTTGCTCCCAGATTTCCTTTCATATCTGTCAAAGCAACGTTTACAATTGTAGTATCAACTATTTCAAGAAGCGCGCACAGAATGGCCGTAATTGTCACAATCACTCGCCTGGCGCCATATTCAACTAAAGAATCTTGTTGTAGCATCTGTATTTCAGGCTAATATTTATTTATTAAAAAATTAATTAAGATGCACATCTACAACTACATTCATTCCCGGCCTGAGGCGATTCAACAAAGTATCTGATTGATTGGTAAATTCAATTTTTACCGGAAGACGTTGCACTACTTTTACAAAATTGCCGCTCGCATTATCCGGCGGCAGCAAAGAAAATTTTGCGCCTGTAGCCGGAGAAAATGAGGAAAGCGTTGCATTAAAATCGTGGCTGGGAAAGGCATCTACATGAACGACAACTTTTTGACCGATCTGCATTTTGTGCAATTGGGTTTCTTTAAAATTGGCGACAACCCAGATATCTTTTCCATGAACAATATTAAAAGTGGATTGTCCGGCTTGCAATAATTGTCCTTCCTGCACATTTACTCTTGAAACTTTTCCATCTTCGGGCGCAGTTATAATCGTATAAGAAAGTTTCAGTTTTGCGTCTTCGACTTCTACTTCCTTTTGTTTTACCATTGATTCTGCGACTTCAATTGTTTGTGCGGTTGCATTTGATTGAGAAGAAACAACGCCGGTTTGTGTGCTCGCCTGTTTTTTTTGTTGTTTCAAAATGTCCAACTGTTTTTCTGCCAATTGTTTTGTTGCCTGAGCTTTTTCAAATTCCTGTTGGGTTATTGAATGATCCTGAATCAGGTTTTGATATCTCACAAAATCCTGGTTAGCTCTTGTCAAATTTACTTTGGCTTCTTCTATTTGCGCGTCAATTGTCGCAACTCCTTGTCTGGAAGTGGCAATACCTGAACGCGCAGCGGCTGTATTGGCGCGGCTTGCAGCCACATTGCTTTTAGCAGTTGCCAAAGCAGCTTCAGATTGCATTACGGCAATTTGATAATCACGGTCATCAATGATGATTAATGTATCGCCTTTGCGTACCGTTTGATTATCTTTTACACGAACGTCTTTTACATAACCCGAAACTCGTGGAATCACGGGGATAATGTCTGCTTCAATCTGCGCATCATCCGTTTCTTCATGATGCTGGGCGTGAGTGTATTTTGAAATTCCAAACCAGCCGCCAAGCAAGATCATTATTATCAAAATGATTAAAAAAACTTTGCTGCGTTTTTTTGGTTTGATCGTTTCTATTTCTGATTTTTCACTGTTATTTTTCATTTCCGTGTTTGAAGGAAATTCCTGGTTTTCTGATTCCATAAAATGTATTTGCCGCTTTTTTAATTATTTATTTGATAATATTCCTGTCGTTTCCATCAACTCGCTATAAGCCAATAAAACATCTGCTTTGGCGACAGCCAGGTTTATTTCCGACTGGAGTAACGATACATTCGCATCCAGAAGTTCTTTTGTATTTACCAAAGCGTTGTTGTATTTATTTTTTGTGATACGGTAATTTTCTTCCGCCTGGATCACTGCTTTTTTATAAACATCCGTTTTCTTTTGACTTAATAAAAAGTTTTCAAAATCGCGATTTACCTGCAAGCGAACCGCATCAGAAAGCTGTGCTTCACTTTCCATTATTTCAATTTCCTGCGCTTTTGCCTGTGCAATTTTTGCTTTGGTTTTCCATAGTGAAGAGAGGTTGTATTTCAAGCCCACACCCACGTTCATAGCGTTTGTAATGGTAATTAAATGGGGGATATCCGCAGCAATATAACCGCCTGTTAATGCAATGGTTGGATATTGATCTGCTTTTGCAACAGCGATTCCTGTGTTGGCTGCTTTTCTTCTGAATGAAAGAGCCAGCACGTCTTTTCTATTTTGCAATGCAAGTTGTTCGTAATCATCAATTGTTTTTACAGAAAGATTTTTATCGAAAATGGCAGAATCAATTATTATAACAGTTGATTCGGGATAGCCAATCATCAGATTCATATTTACCGTAGCGGTTTTTAAATTACTTTGCGCATCCAGCAGTGATAATTCAATATTGGAGGTTTGCAATTCAGATTTCAGCAAATCATTTCTTGCCAATAATCCATTTTGTTCCAGCCGGTTAAAAACAGAATCCTGATGCTTTGACTGATATAAATTTTCTTTTACCACGTCAACTGTTACTGATGCTTTGTACAAATTAATGTAAGCGTTGATGGTGTTAAAAATTACCGCTTCTTTATCTTTCTCTCCATCCAGAATCGATGCCTGTTCTAAATATTTTGCAGATTCAATTCCATATTTAATTTTGCCCCCGGCGTAAATTGGCAATGAAAGATTTACAATTCCATACATTGCCTGGTTTACTTTTGGAAAGCCTTGTTTATTTCCACTGGTATCCGGATTTCCGTTAAATGCTTTTGTTTTTAATGCAATTGTGGGATTGGCCAAATACAAATAAGAGCCCGAAACACTGGAATTGGGAAGACGATTATCCAATGCCTGCCTTAATTCTGCGGCTGCCTGATCGTTTTTCGCAAGGGAGGCTTTTAAGAGATGACTATTTTTTAAACTGAGATCAATTGTTTCTTGTAATGAAAGAGATTTCACATCCTGTGTTTTAGCTAAAAGAGGAAATAAATTCAACATTGAAACCATCAGGCCAACCGGTAAAATTGAAAACTTTTTAATCGAAAATTTTTCTAAACTCCTGCACATTTTATTATTATATTTTTATATTTTCAGTAAATGAGAACGCATCAATTTTTTTACATGTTCACTCATACGTTTTTTTAATTGTTTGTTTTGAAAAGGGCTAAAGCCCGGCTTTTTCCCTAATATTTTTCTACACATCGTATCCGATGTTAGTAAATAATGAATTGTTCCAAGCAACGTTGTCAATGTTAACTCAATATCCACAGGCTGAAACGCCCCATCTTTTATGCCATTTTTAATAATGGTTTTTACAGGATTCATATTTTTAAGGAGAATGTCACTGATGGCGTCTCTCAGTTGCGGCCGATGTTCCAGCGATAATTCGCGATGCAGCAAATGATGGAATTGCGAGTTAGAAAATTTTCTTTCAACAGTGTGATCTATGATAATGTCAATCTTTTCGATCGGCGTTAGAGATTTGTTATTAATAAGTTCGACAAAGATTCCTTTTAAAAATGAAGCGCGATATTCAACCACATTTTCAAATAATTTTTCTTTTGAGCCGAAATAATAATTGATCATGGCTACGTTTACCTGCGCGTCAGCAGCAATATCTCTTACTGAAGTACCCTCAAATCCCTTTGTGCCAAAAAGTTTAATTGCAGATTGTATAATAATTTCTTTCTTGTTCATTTTTTAAAAAGAACGCGAAGTTAAACACTTGTTTAAAACTAAACAAATGTTTAAGAAATTTTTAAAAAAAATTCTTTTATTTGTAAGATTAGATTATTGGATCCATTTTTTTCTGGATGGTCTACGCCTTTTTTTTAAGAAATGCGGAAATGGGAAAAATGCTTATTTGTTGTTTTACTGCTGAAGTCGCCAGATCAATTCCTTACCGGCTTTCCACTTTTTAAAACACTTTGTAGTCTCTCCAGAGTTTTCTTTTCTCCGCAGAGGCTTAAAAAAGCTTCGCGTTCGAGATTCAATAAATATTGTTCGTTTACTATTGTTGCCTGGCTTAAATCGCCTCCACACATCACATACGCCAGTTTTTTTGCAATGAATACATCATATTCCGTGATATAATTTCCCCGATACATTCCATTAATTCCTGCATATAACATTCCCAATCCCGAACGGCCTAAAACTTTTATATCTTTTCTTTGAACGGGTGTTGTATAACCGCGATCATAAATATCAATTATACTTTGTTTTGCTTCTGCAATTCTTCTTGATTGATTCATCAGAATTTCGTCTATGCCTTTTCTTAATATTCCCAGATCATACCCTTCATAAGCGGAAGTAGAAACTTTTGCAGTGCCGATTGTGATGAATCTATTTTGCAGAGGGATTGTATCCGGCTCATTGTGTTGAATTGCGTCAGATGCACACAATGTAAATTCTTTTGTTCCACCACCTCCGGGAATTAAGCCAACTCCTACTTCCACCAAGCCAATATAAGTTTCTGCGGCAGCCAGTACTTTATCTGCATGTAAACAAATTTCACAACCGCCGCCTAATGTAAGCCCATGCGGTGCTACAACAACCGGAATGGATGAATAACGAATTCGCATTGTTGTGTTTTGAAACAATCGAACCGCCACATCGAGTTCGTCATATTCCTGTTCGGCCGCTAACATAAAAATCATTCCAATATTAGCACCGGCACTAAATTGCGCAGCTTCGTTTGCAATTACAAGGCCTTTATATTTTTCTTCTGC
>JBEPVG010000113.1:0-6431 GCA_041691175.1 Chitinophagaceae bacterium | reverse complement strand
ACAATGCCCACGGTAAGTATGCCAAGATCTTTACAAATTTTGGCAATAATTGGTGCGCCTCCAGTACCGGTTCCACCGCCCATTCCCGCGGTGATGAATGCCATTTTTGTATTTACCTCCAGTATTTTTTTTATTTCATCGAGGCTCTCTTCGGTAGCTTCGCGGCCAATTTCAGGATTTGCGCCTGCGCCCAATCCCTGGGTAAGGTGCGGTCCAAGTTGCACTTTGTTAGGCACTTTACTGGTAGTAATTGCCTGTGCATCTGTATTGCAAATAATAAAATTTACTCCTTCAATATTCTGGTTAAACATGTGGTTAACTGCATTGCTTCCACCACCGCCTATACCTATAACTTTTAAGATAGACGATTGTTCTTTTGGCAAATCAAATTGAATCATAGTAAGGTTCCTCCATTTCCCCGTAGGGTTTTTTATTTTTTTGGTTAGTAATTAATCCGGTAGTTTTTTAGGGAATTATCGAATTATTTTAGGATGTATTTTTATTTTTAGAACGACGACGATTTTTTTTAATCGACCATAATTATTCCTTTACAATTCTGAATCTTCTTCATCTTTAAACATTTCTATTAATCCGTTTTTGCAGGAATCCAAAAAGCTTTTTAGATTTTTTCTTGGCTTTACAACATTCGTTCTTTCGGGTTCCGGATTAATTTCGTCTAAACATGGTTGTTGTAACCCTTCGGGTATATTCACCTTTGCAAACTGTTGTTCAAATTGCTTGCGTTTATTTTCGTAATCGTTGTACCCTTTCAAAATTAAGCCCAGGCAAGTTGCATACATTGGTTTTGCTAATTCTTCAATATGCCCTGGTGCCAGGTGTTCATTTGGATACCCGATGCGTGCATTTAACCCGGTAACATATTCTGTCAACTGAATTAAATGTTTAAGCTGTGATCCGCCACCGGTAAGAACTACACCGCCATTGAGCATTCGGTTATCCAGCCCAACCTGCTTTAAATGGTACGAAACGAAATCCATTATTTCGCTCATGCGTGCCTGAATAATTGCTGCAAGATTTTTTACGCTGATTTCTTTAGCAGCCATTCCGCGCAGGCCCGGAATCGTAATAAATGTATTTGATTTTGCTTCATCTGCGAGAGCACTTCCAAACTGAACTTTCATTTGTTCAGCCTGAGTTTTTAAAACACCTAAACCTGTTTTGATATCATTGGTAATGTTTTCGCCGCCAAAAGGAATTACGGCGGTGTGTTTTAAAATTCCTTCGTAAAAAACAGCAAGGTCGGTTGTGCCACCGCCAATATCCACGATGGCCACACCGGCTTCCAGATCATGATCACACATCACTGCGGCTGCAGAGGCAAGAGGCTGAAGCACGAGATCTTTAATTTTCAATCCGGCTTTTTCTACACTTCGGTTTATATTCCTGATGGCGTTTTTATCACCGGTAATAATGTGAAAATTGGCGCCTACTTTTACACCGCTGTACCCGATTGGGTCAGGGATATTTTGAAAATTATCTACTGTAAATTCCTGTGGAATTACATCAATAATTTGATCGCCGGCGGGAATGTAAGTCTTGTATTGGTCATTTACCAATTGATCAATTTCCGATTGCATAATTTCTTCTTCGGTATTCTGTCTTACAATGTCACCGCGGGTTTGTAGGCTTTTAATGTGATGCCCGGCAATACCAACATACACTTCTGTAATCGGTAAATTTGGGTTACTGGCATAGCAGTTTTCCAAAGCGGTTTGAATGGCTTTAATGGTTTGGTCAATGTTCAACACCATGCCGTGTTGCACACCGTTGCTGTTAGCGCGACCGAAGCCAAGAATTTCAAGTTTGCCGAATTCATTTTTTCTTCCGGCAATGGCGGCGATTTTGGTGGTACCAATGTCGAGGCCTACGATAATGGGTTGTTCGTTGTTCATTTGTTTGGTTTGTGTTTTATCCTTCGTTTGAAAGAAATGTTGTGCTTGTTTTTTGATTTCATTTTTTTTAATAATCGCTTTTTGACGGCATCACAGCCTTCGGTACACGATTGGTTTCTTCCATTGGTTTTTCAATTTGTTTTTTAACCGGCCTTTTTACCACTGTTTTTTTAACAGGGGTAGGATGCGGTTTTTCATTGGATGATGGATGTCTGATTACTGATTTATTCTCTCCCGAGATTTGTTTTTTTAAAAAAGGTTTTTCATGATCATGGATAGGGGTTACAGGACTGACTTTGGTTTCAGCGGTTTTTTTAACTGGAATTGCATTTTTATTGATTGTTTCATCTGGTACAATATTAGAAACGGGCGAATTATTTATTTTATCATTGATATTATCTGATGGTTGGGGTAATTGAATTTTCGTGGAATCATTTGAATTTATTTTTGCCTCTTCAATAATGTTTTTCATGATCTGAATAGATCGTAATGAATCGGATTTTATTTCCGCAGCATCTCTGTTTACGCCAATCACCTGGTTCTTAAATTGTAAGTCTAAAATGGAATATTTGTTCCAACCAACTCTTGTTTGCACTTGTTTATAGAAGCCAAGAAGTTTATTAAATTTCTCTTCGTAATCTATTATATTTCCGAATCGAATAACCTGATTTCCCAATTTTGGAATTAGCTCAAAACCCGCAGCCGGCGTGATATCTATCTGATCTATTTGCGCCATCCAGAATGGTTGAGAGCTGATATATTCACTTAAAATTTTAATTTCATGTAGCAGAAAGCTATCGCGCTTTTTTAATATTCTGACTTCAGTTGGAAAACTCGTAAAGACCGGCAGCCGGGCAGAAAATTTATCACTCAATGGAAGCCGGGTCAAAGAACTATCAATGTAAAAGGAAGCCCCGGAAATAGTAAAAATTCTTGCAACCGGCTCCCGTTCTGTAATTTTTATTTGCAACAAATTATTATTATCAAAAAACATTTCTGCTTTTTTTACCCATTGATCTTTTTGCAGGCGATTTTCCATTTTGGTAAGATCAAGAGAACTAATTGTTGCTTTTTGCAAATCTTTTCCATTTACTTTTTGAAGAATCTCAAGCACATCATTTTTATCTATAAAGTAGTTGTTTTGTACTCCCGAGATATGGATTTCAACTCCTGAAATTTTTTCATTATTTTTTTTACTCATTGCAGCAACCAACAATACAACTGTTCCTGCCAGCAGTATTGTCCATACTGAAATCACAAGAATTTTTCTGATTGTGTATTTATTATCTGCTGACATTTTTTTTAAAAATTATTTAATAATATTTCTTTCATCGGTTGTACTAGTTTATCAATATCGCCAGCACCGGCGGTAATTAATACTTCTCCATAACTACTTTCGTGAACTAATTTTATATAATCTCCTTTGATGTATTTTATTAATTCTTCTTTAGAAATAACTGTGGCATTTTTATTTTTCATTTCTTTTAAAATCAATTCGCTCGTAACTCCATCAACCGGTAACTCTCTTGCTGGATAAATCGGAAGAAGCAGAATTCTGTCTGCCATGTCAAGGCTTTCAGCAAATTCTTTTGCAAAATCTTTTGTTCTTGAAAAAAGATGTGGTTGAAAAATAAGAGTACATTCTCTATTGCTGAATAAGCTTTTTGCACCGCGTATCAAAGCGCTTAATTCCTGCGGATGATGCGCATAATCATCAATAAAAACAACATTATTTACTGACTTCTCTGCTTCTTTTACATTGATAATATATTCAAATCTTCTTTTTACTCCTTTAAATGTTTCTACAGCCTCACTAATTTTTTCCGGATCAATTTCTAAATAATTAGCGATCACAATAGCTGCCACTGCATTTTCCACATTGTGCATTCCGCCCATATTCAGTTTTACATTTTCAATGATTCTTTTGGTGGTAATCACATTAAATTCGTAGCCGCCATTTTTCATTCTAATATTAGAAGCGTAGACATCCGCGGCGGAATTTTGCAGGCTATAACGGAGATGTGTAGACGCAGTAAAGTGTTTTTCTGGCAAACCATATTTTGTAAATAAAAGCCCTGAAGGTTTTATATGATTCGCAAATTCCACGAACGCCTCTTCCATATTTTCTTTAGTTCCATAAATATCCAAATGATCAGCATCCATTGCTGTTATTACCGCGATATCCGGGAAAAGTTTTAGAAAGCTTCTGTCATATTCATCTGCTTCCACAACATACACATTGTTCTCGCTGCTCCAGAGATTAGTATTATAATTTACTGAAATGCCGCCCAGCAAAGCGTTGCAGCCGAAACCGGAATTTCTTAAAATGTGTGCGATCATTGTACTGATGGTTGTTTTCCCATGTGTACCTGCCACGCAAATGTTAAAGCTGTCCTTAGTAATTTCCTGAAGCACGTCACTTCGTTTTGCCAGTTGATAATTATGATCTTTGTAATAATTGAGTTCTTTTTGAGATTTTGGAATTGCCGGTGTATATACAACCAGGTCCGCATTTTTATCAATTAGATTTAAATTGTCCTCGTAATGAATGTGCATTCCTTCAGCTTCCATTTGTTGGGTAAGAATAGTAGACGTTTTATCGTAGCCGCTTACAATAACATTTTTGCTTAAAAAATATCTTGCAAGAGCGCTCATGCCAATACCGCCGATGCCAATAAAATAAATTCTCGATATGGTTTTATAATCCTTCATTCTATTTTAAAAAATTCGATTTGTAATTCGTTATTTCTATTTTATTTTATTTGTTTTAAGATTTCCTCCGCAATTATTTCATCTGCATTTGTAATGCTCATCTTCGAAATGTTTTCTGTTAATTCATTCATTAAATCTTCGTCATTTATCAAATGCAGTAAACAAGGAAATAATTCAGATTTTACTTTTGCATCGGGCACCATCAAAGCTGCTTTCTTATTTACCAATGTCATTGCATTTACGGTTTGATGATCTTCTGCGGCAAAAGGAAAAGGAACAAAAATTGCCGCTTTCTCTACTACACACAATTCAGCAATTGTCATCGCTCCCGCCCTTGCTACCACTACATCTGCGGCTGAATATGCATTTTCCATTTTGTCGATAAAAGAGTTTGTCCAAATATTCATTCTTTCTTCTTCAACCTTAGCTGCATTTGCAGCGTAATTTTTTCCGGTTTGCCAAATAAGTTGCAGATTATTTTTCTTAAAAAAGTCTATATTTTCTTCGACAGTTTCGTTAATACTTTTTGCTCCCAGGCTTCCCCCCATTACAAAGACAGTTTTAAACTCAGGTCTTAATCCAAAAAATTCCAATGCTTTATTTTTAGAAATTTTTCTTGAAAAAATATTTCTTACCGGGTTTCCCGACACCATTATTTTTTCTGATGGAAAATATTTCTCCATTCCTTTAACAGGTACAAAAATTTCTTTTGCTCTTTTGCCCAACATGATATTGCTTTTGCCGGGAAGAGAATTTGCTTCGTGAATAAAGGTTGGAATATCACTATTTTGAGCTGACCTCAAAACAGGAAAACTTGAATATCCGCCAACACCAATCACTGCATCAGGTTTAAAAGATTTTAGAATTCTTCTAACCTGCAAAAAACTCTTCAACAATTTTACCGGCAATCCAATATTTTTAATCAAAGAACTTCTGTCGTAACCAACAATGTCAATTCCTTCAATCTTATAACCGGCAGAAGGAATTTTTTCCATTTCCATTTTCCCTTTTGCTCCTATAAATAAAATCTCTGTTTCAGGTATTTTATTTTTCAGTGCATTTGCTATTGCTAATGCAGGAAAAATATGTCCACCCGTGCCCCCACCTGCAATAATTATTCTCATATCTGCCTCATTGTTTTAAAACGTATTCAACAGTAAACAAACAAATAATCATGTTTTTAATTTTAATTCTTAATCATCATTTTCATTTTCGAACTCTTCATTCAGAACGTCTTCAGTTTGTTGCGTTGCTAATTGCGCATTTTTTCCTTCGGCGTCCTCAACATTTCTTGCAACACTCAAGATAATTCCTATAGAAAAACAAGTAAATAAAAGACTGCTTCCGCCCATGCTCACCAGGGGTAAGGTGACCCCTGTTGTTGGGAACAGATTTACATTCACCGCCATATTTACCAGCGCCTGGATCACAAGTGTAAAACTCAATGCCACGGCGAGAAATGCCCCGAAAGCATAAGGACATCGCTGAAAAAGTTTTATGCTTCGAAATAAAAACAGGAGGTAGATCAACAAAATAATTGCTCCTCCCACAAGCCCATATTCTTCAATAATTATTGCATAAATAAAATCGCTGTAAGGATGCGGAAGGAAATTTCTTTGATCGCTTTTTCCCGGGCCTTTACCAAAAATACCACCGGTAGCTATAGCAATTTTTGCCTGCTGCACCTGGTAAGAAGCATCTTCATTTCCGGCATATCTAAAATTTTGAATTCATTTTATCCACGTAGGCACACGCCCTACGGAAAGAATAGCTGGCAGATCTTTGGATGTGTGCTCTACCTTATCA
>JBEPVG010000112.1:0-6458 GCA_041691175.1 Chitinophagaceae bacterium | reverse complement strand
GAATAATCAAAAGCATCCAGTAAATTGTGTCCAAACACGATTATTAATCCAATAAAAAGAATGGCTTTTGTTGGTAAATAAATTACAGCCGCTAAAATCATCATTGAAAGCCCAATAACAGACAAGACCTCTATTGCAAGAAAACTATAAGCAGGATCAAAAGTGAGCAACAAATTAAAAACAATTAATTCTATAAAAACCAGCCATATCCCTCTTTTGAATAGAAATGAAGCCAATTGGTTTCTTGTCTTTTTTCTACCTGCAAGGAAAGCGGAAGTGCCTGATAAAAAAACAAATGCCGGCGCGCAAAAATGAGTGATCCATCTTGTGAAAAATAAGATGGGTGTGGTAGTTTGAAGGTTGGTAGGATCAGAAGGAATGTGTAAAAAATCGCGAGTGTGATCAAGTGCCATAATGATCATTATAACACCCCGAAGAATATCGATAGAATGAATTCTAAACTTTGACGAAACCGCAGAAAGATTTGGCTGCAAAGGTTGGAGCATTCTTTTTATTATAAATGTAACAGGAAAACAGTAAACGAAAAAATAATTACTATTTCGTTTCCGGCTTTTTGAAAACATCATCTACAACATTTACCGGTTGTTTTCTGGCGTCCAAAGCTTCCTGTATTTCGCTGGAAAGCAATCCTGTAGAATCGCCAACGTGATTAATAAATAGTACATCAGCATTGTTAAAGGAAAAAAGAGAACGGAATTTTTTATCTGACTGACTTTCTATTTCATCAATCAGCAAAACGATATCAAATTTTCTTTGATGAAAAATTTCTATCGCCGTTTCGTCATCAACGGTTGCAGTACTTTCCCATTTTGGGTTTTCATTCATGAAAGTAGAAAGTTTTTGCAGCAACAATGGAGCGCGGCCGATTGATAGAATTTGAATTTTTTCCATGATGATTAATATTTAAAGGTTTATAAATTTAAGAAAAAAAATCAAGTTCTCTTTATCCGATAAACAGTAAACAAACAAATAAGACGTATTCTTTACAGACCTTCCGGTTTTCTAATAAACTGGAAATTATGTAAAAAATCCATTTATCATTATTTTTTAATCACCTAAACATTTTTCCTATTTTTAATTATTGCTTAATAAATCTTTCCAATTTATTTATTTAAAAAAAATTTATGGCTGAAAATTTACTCATGAAAAAAGAATACAGGTTTTTATATTTGCTCGCTTTAATAAAATTCATTCTTCCTTTTATTTTACAAAACAGTTATTATCAACCCCAGCGTGATGAGTTTTTATATTTAGCGGAGGCACACCATCTTGCCTGGGGTTACATGGAAATTCCACCGCTGCTTTCTGTATTTGCCTGGGTTACCAATTTGTTTGGCGCAAGTATGTTTTGGTTGCGATTCTGGCCTTCTTTATTTGGCGCATTTACTTATATACTTGTAGGGAAAATAATTCTTTCTTTTGGTGGAAAATGGCTTGCATTGTTTCTTGGATTCCTGCCTTTTATCTTCGGCGCATACCTGAGCGCTTATTTTTTATTTCAACCCGGTTTTTTAGATATATTTTTCTGGACGATGATCGCCTTTAGCATTCTGCGTTATATTCAAACTCAAAAAAATTCCTGGCTCTATGTATTTGGCATCAGTTCGGGCCTGGGAATGATGAGCAAATATTCCATTGCGTTTTTTATCATCAGCATTTTGATGGGATTATTGATTACCCGTAACCGGAAAATATTTTTGAATAAGCATTTGTATTTTTCCGCACTCATTGCGTTTTTAATTTTTCTTCCTAATCTTTTGTGGCAATACAATTATAATTTCCCGGTGGTTGTTCACATGAAAGAATTACACCAGTTCCAATTGCAATACGTAGAACCTTCCGGCTTTTTGTTAGACCAGGTATTGATGAACCTTGCGGTTGTGTTTATCTGGATAGCCGGGTTGTATTTCCTTATTTTTAAAGAAAAAGGAAAGTACAGACTTTTTGCATGGGCTTATTTATTTGTGATACTGATTCTGCTTTATTTCCAGGGCAAAGGTTATTATTCATTAGGCGTTTATCCAATACTGTTTGCTTTTGGCGCTATTCACCTGGAACGCTTTGCCACACAGTATTCCAAGGTTTGGAAGTATGTATTTATCATTATACCGTGCGTTTTAGGAATTAGGATATTGCCTATTGGTTTTCCCATGTGGAAGCCTGAAAAATTAACTGCTCATTATGAAGCCAGGCACCTGGATAAGTTTGGACTTTATAAGTGGGAAGATCTAAAACTACATACAATACCACAGGATTTTGCAGACATGCTGGGATGGAAAGAAATGACTGAAAAAACAGCAAAAGCATATTCATCATTAACCCCCGAAGAAAAAAAACATGCAATTATTTTTGCTGATAATTATGGTCAAGCGGGAGCCATAAAATATTATGGTAAAAAATACAATCTTCCGGAAGTTTATAGTGATAACGCCAGTTTCTTATATTGGCTTCCTGACAGTTTGCTTTTTGAAAATTTCATTTTAATAACTGATGATAAACAGGAAATGCAGCATGATTTTTTAAGAGATTTTTCTTCTGTTATTTTATTCGATAGCATTACCGATCCGTATGCAAGAGAGCATGGGTCGTTGATCATTATTTTGAAAGGGCCAAATGAAAAATTTAATCAAATGTTTAAGAAAAAGATAAATGAAGACAAAGAGAAATTCGTAAGATGAATGCAAGAAATATGACGTTGATGTCTTTGAAAATATAATAAAAGTTGCCATAGTAAATAAACAAATATTTACGTTTTTTATTTTGTTCCTAAAATCTCCCGACTTTAAAAGCGCTGATATCAATAGGTGTGCTTCTTTTTTCAATAATATCGCTAATGATTTGTCCGGCTGCCGCGCCTTCAGAAATGCCCAACATGGCATTGCCACCTGATATCAAAAGATTTTCAAAATCTTCCGATTTTCCTATGTATGGCAATCCGTCAGGAGAGACGGGGCGAAGGCCTGTCCAGATTTTATCTTTTGGTGGAAAATCAATTTTTAAACCTGGATAAAATATTTTTACAGATTTATAAATCCCTTCCATTCTTTTTATTAAAACATCGTCATTGATACCGCTAAACTCCATCGTGCCTCCAATGCGAAGTGCTTGATGCCACGGCGTTACAGCACATCGGCCATCTACGAGAATTGCGGGATAGCGAATGTTTTTGCCTATATTTTCATAAGTATAACTATATCCTTTCCCTCCTTCCAGTAGCAAACGTATGCCGGCCATTTTTGCTAATTTGGGCAACCAGCTTCCACCGGTTAGAACAATTTTATCACCAGTAAAAACTCCTTTATCAGTAACTACTTCTTCAATTTTTTTATGGTTCTTTTTTAACCCTGTAACGGTCGTATTAAGTTGAAAATTTACCCCGTTATTTTCAAGATAATTTTTCATAGCAACCATAAATTTTCCGGGATGAATATGTGCATCGTCTTTAAATAAAAGTGCTCCATAAATATCCAATTCTACGTCGGGCTCAAGTTTTTGCAATTCCAGACGATTTAATACTTCCACTTCAAGCTTAAACTTTTTAGCGGCATTCAAAAGTTTCAATTCATCTTCAAAAGCTTTTTGCGAATGACACATCATCATGCAACCGATTTCTTCCATATCAAAAACATCGCCGATATCATCTCTTATTTCGTTCATCAATCGACGGCTAAGATTTAATAATTCACTCAAATGTGGTGCATTTTTTTCAACAGTTTTTTGATTGCTGTTTTGATAAAATTTCAACGCCCATTGAATGAAAGCCATATTCAGCCTCGGTTTGATATAAAAAGGGCTTGTGCTTTTAAGCATATATTTTAATCCCTCAGAAATAATTCCCGGAGATGCAAGCGGCACAAAATGACTCGGCGACAAAAACCCCATGTTGCCAAAAGAGCAATTATTGGAAATATCGCCACTGTCAATTACAGTTACTTCAAAATTACTTTTTTGCAAATAATAAGCGGCGCAAAGCCCATTCACTCCGCCACCAACAATAATGATTTTTTCCATTTTTGAATAATTATCAGCTTGTGCAAACTAATCCGGATATGCAGGAATTACAAACATGCTCCAGTAAATAAACAATTAATTCAGATTCATATTTTAATAACTGAAGCATGAAACTTTAATTAATTATCTGATTTTTCAACAAATCTTCAAAAAAATCTCTCTTTCTAATTAATACTGCTTTACCACTTTTCACCATCACTTCAGCAGGTTTTAACCGTGAATTAAAATTGGAAGACATTTCAAATCCATACGCACCGGCATTATAAAAAACCAGATAATCACCTTCTCTTATTTCACTAATTTCTCTGTCTTCTGCAAATGTATCCGTTTCACAAATGTTGCCCACGACAGTATAAAATATTTTTGCGCCGCTTTCATTACTGATATTCCCAATCCGGTGATATGAATTATAAAACATCGGACGAATCAAATGATTGAAACCACTGTTTACGCCCGCAAACAATGTTTGAGACGTCTGTTTCAAAACATTTACCTGTGTAACAAAATATCCAGCTTCGCTTACTAAAAATTTTCCCGGTTCAAACCAAATTTGAAAATGCTTTGGGTTGTTATAATTTGCAAATGCTTCTTTCACTTTTTGCGCCAGCAAATTAATATCAGTTTCTGTATCGCCTTCTTTGTAAGGAACTTTAAATCCGCCACCAAGATCCATAAATTCCAGATCTTTAAAATAAGGAACAATTTCAAAAAGCTTTGCAATGCCCTTTACAAAAATGTCAACGTCGCGAATTTCACTTCCTGTATGAATATGCAAACCCTGAATAAAAAGATTATTTTTTTCAACACATTTAATGACTTTTTCAAACTGGTCAACCGGAATTCCAAACTTACTTTTATCATGCCCTGTTGAAATTTTTAGATTGCCGCCAGCTAAAATATTCGGCCGCAAACGAATTCCAATGGGATAAGAGTGTCCAAATTTTTTCCCAAATTTTTCCAGGTTTGAAAGGCTGTCAATATTAATATGAACACCAAGATTTTTTGCTTCTTCAATTTCTTCGAAAGCAATTCCATTGGAAGTATATAAAATCTTCTGAGGCTCAAAACCTGCATGCAAAGCGAGTTTCACTTCATTTACGGAGCTACAGTCTACGTTAGCCCCAAGCGATTTTATGTAGCGAAGCACATTGATATTCGTTAGCGCTTTTGATGCATAAAAGAAAACCACGTCCTGGCCAGCGAAAGCACTTTTCAGTTTTTGATATTGCTCCGCAATTTTTTCAGCATGATAAATATAAACAGGAGTTCCAAATTCGTCAGCGATTGCAGCAAGTTGATTATGAGATAAAACCTCAGACATTTATAAAAGAATAAGATAATTTAAAAGGATAAAAATGAAGAATCATAAATTATATAAAAGTAGAAAAAAGACAGAAGTTTTGAATAATAAATTCGAAGTTTCTTGAAAAATAATTAAGATGGGTCTGTAGAATCAACTTTTCGAATTTCTTTTATTTTGTCTATCGTTTTAGAATCATCTTTCTCATCATTATCATTTCCATTTTCTATATTTTCTTCTCTTTTAATTTTCGTCGCTTCAATTATCTCGTAATTCAAAATCTCTTTTATTTTAGGAAGGTCATCGGCAGAATTGATCCCAAAATAATCCATAAAATTTTTTGAAGTAGAATAGATCAGTGGCTTTCCAACAGCATCTTCCTTCCTTCCTGAAATCACTACGAGTTCTTTTTCTAAAAGTTTTTGAACCGCATAATCACAGTTTACACCACGAATTAATTCAATCTCTGATTTGGTTACCGGTTGTTTATATGCAATGATGGACAGGGTTTCAATAGACGCAGCGGATAATTTTTTCAGAAATTTATCGCCATTCAGTTGGGCAATTGTCTGGTGATATTCCTGCTTGGTAAGAAACTGCCAACCGCCGCCGCTTTGTATTAAACCAAAAGCATAAAACTCAGAATCATATTTTTCTTTGATGGTATTCACTGCTGCTTCTACCTGTTCGGGGGTGGCGTGATTTTCAATAAATCCTATTGCATTATTGAGCAATTCAACAAGGTCGTTTATTGCCAAGGGCTTGTCGCTGGCAAAAATCAATGCTTCAATATGAGGGATGATGACGCTTAATTCCATTTTAAATTCATTAGCAATCAGCTTAACCAGCAATTTAATTTATCCTTGCAAGGCAGCAGCACCGCTCACAATTTCTGTAAGCTCAGTAGTAATGGCAGCTTGTCTTGCGCGGTTGTAACTTATTTTGAGTGCTTTTAAAAGTTCATTTGCATTTTCTGTAGCCTTATCCATCGCCGTCATTCGCGCGCCATGCTCGCTCGCATGAGAATCAAGAATCGCTTTATACAATTGAGTGTTCAGAATTTTTGGCATTAATTCCTGCAATAAAACTTCTTTGCCCGGCTCGAAAATAAAATCAGCTTTTGTAT
>JBEPVG010000111.1:0-6483 GCA_041691175.1 Chitinophagaceae bacterium | reverse complement strand
GCAAGTGTAATCGCTGTTCCGCTTGGCGCATCTTTTTTTTGTGTGTGATGAATTTCTTCAATTGCTGGATTGTAAGCCGAATGCGGCTTTATAAGGATTGCGAGTTTTTTATTTAATTCAAAAAAAATATTTACACCTATACTAAAATTACTTGCGTATAAAAAACTTCCATTGACTTTTTTGCATTTTTCTTCAATCGTTTTTAACTTACTTAACCATCCCGTCGTTCCGCAAACCACCGGTACGCTTTCATTTAAGCAAAATAAAATGTTTTGTACAGCGCTTTGCGGATTGGTAAATTCAATAGCGACATCTGCTTTTTGAATGTTATTTTTTGTAAGTTCTTCCAGGTTTTCATCTGTGAGGCGCAATACAATTTCATACCCTTTTTGTAATGCAATCTCTTCAATTGCATGGCCCATTTTCCCATAACCTAACAAAGCGATTTTCATAATAAAATTTTTAGTAATTCTATGCTTTCAAAAATAACTATTAAAGGAATTAAATTCATTTTTTAAATTCTTCCACAGAAAATTATTCGGAATTAAACCAATGAAAATGGTATCATATATGAAACTCAATTGTATGAATTTCATCAAAAATTCAATCAAAATGAAAGTAAGATTAGTAGGAAATGGCGGCTGCAATGCGTTTTCAGGTACGTTTCTTTGCAAAATAATCACATTACATTTGGTCCGCTGGCAAGCACAAAAATGTTTTGCCATAGAATTGAATTGGAGAATGAATTCATTAAAGCGCTATCATCTGCCGATGATTATTATTTACATTCCGACACACTTTCACTGACGCAAGGCAAAAATTTGACTGTAGCAAAATTTATCGCGAAATAATCTGTAAAGAGAAAAAGCCTGTCACTCTTTCACCACCAATACTTTAAACGAACCCGGAACATAACTACGGCGGCGCGATGTGGCATTTGGATCGGCGGGTTCTAAATTGGCCGCAGGCAAAAACAACGTGTTATTCGTGCGATCAAGTGCTATCGTTCGAGCAGTTTGTTGTGTGGGAACTGTTTGTACAACCTGGAAATTATTTGCGTCTTTTTCTTTTATAACAGTCATAATTCCTTCACCACAGGAAGCAAAAACAAGATCTTTATTTTCATCCAAAGCTACACCATCACAACCATCGCCAATTGGCAAAGAAGTAATTACTTTTCCATTTGTTGCATCCATCACTATCATCATTTTATTATCGCAGCCAGCAAAAAGCCGGTTTGTTTTTTTATCCAAAGCCAGGCCTGTTGCTGATTCTCCGGGCGTAATTGGCCACCGATTGAGAACTTTATAATTTTTCATATCCACTTCTGCAATCTGATTTTGATCTTCAAGGTTTACAAATAATTTTCCTTTCCCATCGCTTACTGCCTCTTCCGGTTTTCCGCCAAGATCTATCGTTGCAGTCACAGTTCCTTCTTCAGGATCAATCACAGAAAGTGAATTACTACGGCCATTGCAGGTAATTATTTTTTTTGAAAAAGACTCATAACTAATTGCGTCAGGATTTACTCCTGTAGGTATTTCTTTTAAAATTTTGTTGGTAGAAAGATCGAAAACAAAAACATTGTTTAATCTTCCGTTACTGGTATATCCTCTATGAAGATCATTGTCAAAAGCAATTCCATGAACACCAGTTGTTCCCGGGATAATACCAACAGAATCGCCTGAATTTTCATCAAGAATATTTACCTGCGATCCGTGAGAAACATAAACTTTATGGTTATTAACGGCTATATAATCCCAGCCGCCGCTACTTTTAATTGGATAAGTTTTTACTACTTTAAATGAAGTATTTTGAGAAAAAGCGACAATGGATAAAAGTGTCCCAACAAGGAAACTTAAAAATTTTGTTTGCATAAAAATTGATTTGAAATGTAAGGTATGTAAAGCGAAAGTTAATTGTAAATAATGTTTTATATACCTGTATATTTAATTTTAAGCGGTAAATAATCATTATAAATCTCTTAGAATCAATGATAAATTTTACTTTTTGCTATCCATAATAAATTGATCGGAATCTGCTTTAAAATTTTCACATCAAACCCCTATCTTTGCGAACTTCTAAAAATTAATTTAAGTTATGAAACTGAAAGGTCTGGTTTGGTTCTTTGCCATAATGCTTATTCTCATCTCTGTTTATCAACTTTCTTTTACCTGGGTGGTTAACGCTCATGAGAATAAAATGAAAGCAAAAGCTGTAAAATTCGTTAGCCAGAGTCATCCCGGCGCTTCCGGCGATGTGAAAAATCAATTGGTAAATGAGACTTACCATCATTATCTGGATAGTACCCGCGATGATAAGATTTACCCGGTGATAGGAACTACTTATCAAAAATCAAAGGAAAACGAACTCAGCCTTGGCCTTGATCTCCAGGGTGGAATGGCCGTTACTTTAAATGTAAGCCTTGATGGTTTATTAAAATCTTTAAGTAACAATCCTAAAGATCCGCAATTATTAAAAGCGCTTGCCACTGCAAACTCGCAGAAACTTACCAGCGATCAGGATTATATTACTTTGTTCGGGCAGGTTTTTAAACAACAGAATCCTGGAGTAAAGCTATCAAGTATATTTGCCGGCGCGGGGAAAACCATTAAAATTACTGATGACGATCAAACGGTATTAAACTCATTACAGGCTACAGCAAAAACGGCTATCAATCAAACTTATAAAGTTCTTTTGAAACGTATTGATCAGTTTGGCGTTGCTTCTCCATCTATAAATCTTGATGTAAATAAAGGTATTATCAACATCGAATTGGCTGGTGTTCAGGATGCGGAAAGAGTTAGAAATTTATTGCAGGCATCTGCTCATCTTCAATTTTGGGAAGTTTATAATATTGGTGAAATAGGAAAAAATATTGATGATGCTGATAAAGCCCTTGGTGATTATTTGAGTGGACTATCTGCGGATTCTTTAAAAAATTCTGCTCAGGTATCTGCAGATTCTGCGAGGTTATTGGCAAATCAACATCCACTTGCGAGTGTAGTCCATTTTATCGGGCCGCAGCAGGGAAGCGATGGGAAAAATCAATATTATTCTGCTATTGCCAATGTAGAAGCGAAAGATACTTCTTTAGCCGATCAATATTTATCGATGGATTTGGTGAAAAATTATTTTCCACCAAACATCAAATTTCTTTATGGTCTTGAACAAAAAAATGAAAAAACAGGGCAACGATATTTTGAATTATATGCAATAAAAACTGTTCCGGGAACTGATAAAGCTAAATTAGAAGGAGAAGGCGTGGAAGATTCAAGAGCAGATTATGATGAACATGGCCGCCCCGCCATTAAGATGACGATGACTCCAACCGGAAGCCGCACCTGGGCTAAACTAACTGGGGATAATGTGAGTCGTCCGATTGCAATTGTTTTGGATGATATTGTTTACAGCGCCCCAAATGTAAATGACGCGATTGAAGGTGGGAATTCTATAATCAGCGGAAATTTCACCGTTCAGGAAGCACAGGATTTAGCTAGTATATTGAGAATTGGTAAAATTGATGCACCTGCCAAAATTGTACAGGAACAAATTGTAGGTCCAACACTTGGGCAGGCTGCGGTTCATGGCGGTATGATGGCTTTTGTTATTTCCTTTCTCATCATTTTCATTTTAATGTTGGTTTACTATAATACAGCCGGATGGATCGCCAACATTGCCTTAATATTAAACCTCTTATTTACAGTCGGCATTTTGAGCGCCCTTGGTGCAACCTTAACCGCGGCGGGTATTGCAGGCCTGGTACTTACGATTGGTATGGCAGTAGATACGAACGTAATTATTTTTGAAAGAATAAAAGAAGAACTTGCCCGCGGAAAGACCCACCACCAGGCTGTTCACGATGGTTACATCCGGTCCTACGCACCGGTTATTGATGCCCACGTTACCGTGTTTTTGACTGCTGCTATTTTGTTTTATTTTGGTTTGGGTCCGGTACTTGGTTTTGCGACCACGCAGATGTTGGGTATTTCACTTTCATTATTTTGCGGAATCTTAATCTCAAGATTGGTAACTGATATCTGGATGACTAAAGAAAGACACTTTAAATACTTTACCAATTTTTCAAAAAAGATCTTCCAACATGCAAGTTTTAAATTTATTGAATACAGGAAAGTGGCTTATGGTATTTCTGTGGTTGTATTGATATTGGGTGTTGGCTCATTTTTTAATGGATTTGAAAAAGGTGTTGAATTTAAAGGAGGCAGAAGCTATACAGTTCAATTTGCACATAATGTAAATATTGATTCAATCCGAAATCCTTTGCATCTTGCATTTGATGGCGATTTCTCGGTGATAAAAACTGTTGGAGACGATAAACATCTCGATATTACTACCTCTTATTTGAAAGGCGTTAATAATGCGGATAGTGCAGTGGAAGCAAGATTGTTTGAGGGATTAAAAGCCCAGTTACCCGCTAATATTACCGTTGCAGAATTTTCGAAAAATTATATTCAGAGTTCCCAGGTAGTTCAACCGGTCATTTCAAAGGACCTTGAAAGAGGAGCTATCAAAGCGGTGGTATTTGCTATTATTGCTATCATCATTTATATCTTCCTTCGTTTCCGCGACTGGCGGTATTCTTTGGGAACAATCATCGCGTTATTGCATGATGTTTTCGTTGCGTTGGCGGTATTTTCATTCTTTAAAAATATTGTTCCGTTCCCATTGGAGATTGACCAGCATTTTATCGCTGCAATTTTGACTGTCGTCGGATTCTCGATGAATGATACCGTAATTGTATTTGATAGGATTCGGGAAGACAGTCACAACATGAAAGGCGCTTCCAAAGAATCGATTATCAACCGCGCGATCAATGATACGTTGAGCAGAACGATTATGACTTCCGTAACGGTGTTTATTACGTTACTCGCGTTGTTTATTTTTGGTGGCGAAGTAACGCGTGGATTTTCTTTCGCAATGTTGATTGGGGTTATTACAGGAACTTATTCTTCAATTTTTGTGGCCGCACCGATATTGATAGAGTTTGCAAAAGATAAACCACTAGGGTCAGCCCGTATCAAATCTGATAAAAGAAAAGCGCCAAAAGCAAAGCTGGTGCAATCGAGATAGAATTTCATTCTTATATTTTTGAAAACCGGTAATAATATTGCCGGTTTTTTTATGGATAAAAAGAGAATGATTTCCGTATAATCCAAAACATAAATTATCCAGATTACAAGCTTTAAATTTTCCTGATTTCAAATTTATTTCTTCTACCATTTCTTTTACATCTTTCAAAAAGTGCTGTTGGCGCATACTATAGTAAACCAATAAAAAACACAAATTCCTATTTTCTTAACTCCAGTTACCGTTTAAATAATTATAGTTCCACTTCTGATTTTGCCCGTTTATTAATTCTCTCAAATATTTACCTTTGAAACCTTCAAACATTTTTTTGCTGTTAACCTAAAATTATTTTTTAATGATTAAAATTAAAATCTTCTTTGTCTTTTCATTTGTTTTCATAAGCTGTTTTTCATTTGCTCAAAGTGATTCATCAGTTTATAGTGAGCATGATCTTTTTAATCCAAATTTTTATCCTTCCTCTGTTAATGAATATCGTGCGGCAGACGGAGAACCGGGACCAAAATACTGGACTAATAAAGCGAGTTATAAAATCAATGCTACGCTAGATGATGTGAAAGATGCGATTACCGGAAGTGTGGTTATTTCTTACACAAATAATAGCCCACAGTCACTTCCGTTTTTGTGGCTTTATCTCGACCAGAATCTTTTCAACATGAATTCGCGCGGACAGGCAAAAGCGCCGGCAACGAGAAAAAGCCGCTACACCAATGTAGGTACAACATTTGAAGGCGGATATAACATTAAATCTGTGAAACTTCTATCAACTGAAAAAGGAAAAACATCTTCTTCTGATGTTACCAATTTAATATCTGATACAAGAATGCAAATTCGCCTTCCAAAGAAATTAGCGCATGGACAAACAGTTGAAATCAAGATTGATTATTCTTATAATATTCCAAAAGATGGCAGTGATCGCACCGGCGTTCTGGAAACGGAAAACGGAAAAATATATGCGATTGCACAGTGGTATCCGCGCATGTGTGTGTATGATGACATTGAGGGCTGGAATACTTTGCCTTATCTCGGCGCCGGTGAATTTTATTTTGATTACGGCGATTTTGATTATGCCATCACAGCTCCTGCAGACCTTATTGTTGTTGGTTCCGGCGATTTACAAAATCCAAAAGACGTGTTGACATCCACAGAAATAAAAAGACTGGACGAAGCAAGAAAAAGTGACAGAACTGTAATTATCCGAAGTGCAGATGAGGTAACCAATCCAACATCACGTCCACAAAAAGGAAATATTACCTGGCATTTTAAAATGAAAAATTCAAGAGATGTTTCGTGGGCAGCTTCAAAAGCATTTATCTGGGACGCGGCAAGAATTAATTTCCCTTCAGGAAGAAAAGGCCTTGCTCAAAGTGTTTATCC
>JBEPVG010000110.1:0-6486 GCA_041691175.1 Chitinophagaceae bacterium | reverse complement strand
GGCCTATTCCATCCAAAGGAGAAATAATTCCTCCGAGCACATGGTATAAGCCATTATAGTTTTGAGTGCTTTCTATAGCGATCACATCGCGGATAGTTTCTACAACGCATATTATTTCCTGTTTCCGGCTTCGGTCTTCGCAAATATTGCATAATTCTTTGTCAGCAATATTCTGGCAACGTGAACAAAAATGAATTTCTTCCCTCATTTTATAAATAACATCGCTGAAATTTTTTACTTCATTGGTATCTTTTTTTAAAAGATGAAGAACAAGGCGCAAAGCTGTTTTTTTACCGATTCCAGGTAATTTTGCAAATTCATTAACTGCATTTTCTAAAAGAGAAGAGGAAAAAATCATTGGGCAAAATTAAGAATTAAATGGGCTCCAAAGTTTAAGGTACTAGTAAAAAATGAAGTAATTTCTTTAACTCAATTTGTAGTAAACAAACAAATGAGGAAGATTTGCAATTAAGTGAATAAATTTACAAAACCACATCTGCTTCATTATCCCAATCAGCACGAATGCTGATTTTTTTTGGAATGGAAATTACTTTTTCTGGTTGTTTTTTCAAATGGTAATTTCCCGGATCCCATTTTCCATTTTCATTTTCATCATTTAAAATCTGAAGTTCATATTCGCCGGGATTAAATAATTTAACCATAAAAGTTGGTGAAGTTATTTTGAACGAATCAACCACTGCATTATTCTGTACAAACTGCAAAAAAGGATGCGGAATTTTTTGAAGATTTTTAAAATTTAATTTTAGGCTTCCATATTCTTTTGATGCTTTTGTTTTAAAACTAATCGTATCTGATTTTTTCAATTCATCTCCTAAAGTATCTATTGCAAAACCTTTTTCAATTAACAATTTATACCTGGTATCTTCTATCCAGTTATTTTTTACAGTAATTTGTTTAAAGGCAGTATCCATCAATACTGTAGCCGTTTCAACCGGTTTAAATAAAGTATCAGTCAATTTTATTTTTAAAGGATCAAAATTCTTTAAGGGAACCGTAAAATTAATTTTAAGCGGTGTTAATAAATCCTGGATATTGCCTGAAATTGAGGTTGTATAATTTAAGATTTTTTCCGGATTTTTTTTATTTCCAGCGGAGAAATTCGTCACCGGTTTTGTATTTTTTTCCTCCGCAAAAGCAAATAATTCTACCGGTGTTACATTCTTTGAAATATGAATTACGCTATCAGAAAATGCAAAAAGCTGTGAAGGATTATTATACATTTTTTGTCCGCTTTCATCTTTTAAAGCATATAAATGATAAGCGCCTTCTGCAAGATATTTAAATTGAAATTTCCCTGAAGAATCTAACCTGGTTATATATCTTGGCTTCTCTTTGTATACCGCAGAATCGTCTAGATTTTTATACAAAAAAACCAATAAAGTACTATCCGTTTTTCCGGTTTCTGCAAGCACTACGTTTCCATTAAACGTAAGTGAATCAATGAAAGATCCGGTAGAAAAAACGTACGTAAAATTGTGGATTGGATTATTTTCATTAATGTCCTGAAGTGCGTCTCCAAATTGAAAACTGTAGGTAGTATTTGGCTGTAAAGTATCGCGGATCTTGATGCTTACTGTTTTTAATTTTGAAGTAATATTTGGAATAGTTTTTGGCTCCGGCGCAACCAACAAATATTTCTGTAAATCCTGCAAATGCACATATTCATCAAAGGTAAACGTGATTCTATTCCCTTCAAAATGAATACTTTTATTTGGTGGATTTGAATTTAATAACACGGGTGGAAACGAGTCTTTCACGCCACCGGTTGGCATTCCGATTTGTGCGCATCCGCTTCCCATTAAAGATAGAAGATAACAAAATCCGCAGGCCAATAAAACAATTATAGCGTTATAAATTTTCATCAGAAAAGCAAACTTAATTTCTTTGCATGGATATTGATTTTTCTTGTTCCTAAATAAAAATTAAATATTTTGTTCTTCTTCAATAATATCATGCAGCGCGATCGCTAATTTATTTTCTTTTACAAAATTGCACCAGGTGCAATCTTCTTTTCCACAACCGGTATAAAAATCACGCGCCTGGATCTTATTCCAAACTTCGGTTAATTGTTGCTTTACTGTTTCTATATCTGCCGGCTCGATAAATATTTTTCGTTTCTGATAACCTCTGGTTTTATCAGGCTCTACAAAATCAAATTCTGAACTTACTACTTTCCAATCTTTTCCATCCATGTTATCAATTAGTATTTTGTAAAACACAGCTTGCCGCCAATAGTCTCCACCATGGTGGTTTTCATCATTTGGTGCCAGCAATTTTTTCTTTGTATAAATACTATTTACATCACCGGTTTTATAATCCACCACATTCACTTCTTTGCCGTTAAATTCCATTTTATCAATTTTCCCTTTGATTGGAATCCCGTTTACCACATTTTTTATGTTGCGTTCTACTGCTACTATTTTGTTGCTCGTGTCCATGCACTCGTCATAATATTCAGCCAAAACTTTTTCACCATATTCCATTCTTCTGTCGTAGGCTTCTTTGGTGAAGTTTTCACGATGTCTTTTCATGTACCAATGGAAATGATCTACCAGCCTGTCTTTTGGAGGAAATTGCTGCTTTTCATTTTTTTGCATTTCTTCAAAAATCTTTTGCATCGCAAAATGAATCGCGCTTCCAAATTCTAAATTCTCAGATTTTCCTGAAGGAATTTTGATCAGATTTTTATAATAAAAACCCAGTGGACAATCCAGGTAATTATTTAAGGAAGTAACATTCATTACAAATTTATCAAGGATTGAACTTACAAAATCCGCTTCACTTTTTAATATTTCCGGTGCCTGCGGAATGAAGTTTAAAATCTCAAAATCCATCAATTCTTCCGGTGGCAAAAGGATGTTTTTAATTTCTAAATTATTGGCTTCAACAAGTTCCGCAACAAACATGGAATGTTCCGCATCTTTTCCATCCGGTTTTATTTTTATAAAAGATATATCCAGATTTTTTTCTGCCCGGGTGAGCGCTACATAAAATAAACGACGCAATTCTTCATCCTTGTTTCCGGATGGAACTGATGAAAATAAAGTATCTGGAAATTTATATCCTTTGTTGGGATCTTTTTTCTTCTCCCAGAGATGCGCATTCATGCCGGTAATAAAAACGTATTCAAATTCCAAACCCTTGGATCCATGCGCTGTGAGCAAGTTTACGCCAGAACTGTTACCGGAGAATTGCATTAATGGCAAAGGAAGTTTTTCCTTTTTCATCAGATCAATGATGTCAATAAATCCTTTCAATTCCAACATTGGATTTCGCGAAGTTTCTTCTTTTATAAAATCAAATAACGCGGTGAGAATTTGGAGCAACCTTAATTTTTCATCGCTCTGCATGACGTAAGAAAGTACGCCTGCATCACTAATAATTTTTTCGAAAAGCTGTTGTAAGGTTACGTTTGAAACATCTTTTATCAACTGTTCCATCATCCTGCTAAAGCTTTTTAAAGAAGGAAGTATTCCTGTGTCAAAAAGATCGCGCGAAACCGCATTGGCTTTATCATACAATAATTTCCGGAGAGAAGTTTTATGAACGCTGTAATTTTTCGCATTTACTTCTACCGTAAGTTTTGCAATCTCTATGGGAGGAATTTTATAAAAATCAAAATGTAAAATTTCAAAAAGAATTTCTTCTCCGCCAAAAGGAATATCATGTTCGGCGGCAAGATATTTCAATATCTGAATTATTTTTTTTGCGAAAGGATCCTCCAGAATATTGATACTTCTTTTAGAATAAACTGGTATGTTTTTCAGCCTGAAATATTTCATGAGTTGTTCGCCATAATTATTTTCTTTGTAAATAACAGCAATCTTACCGGGCTCTGTTCCTTTCTCAACAAGGGTCCAGACCTTGTTCGTGATATCGGCCATCTCATCTTTGATCGTATTATATTCAATGATAAAAGGTAGTTCGGTAAATTTTTTCAGATCTTCTTTTGAACAAATCAATTCTTTACTCAGGCCGGAAAATTTATGAATAAGCCGTTCTTCATTTTTATCAATTAATGATTTTGAAATGTCTAAAATTGGTTTTGTAGAACGATAGTTATCACAAAGAACAATTTTTAAAAGGGTGGTGTAACTGTTTGCAAAGTTTTCCATGTTTTCAATATTGGCGCCCTGGAAACGAAAAATACTTTGGTCGTCATCTCCCACCACAAAAACATTCGGATCATCCCAAAAACTGATTAATAATTTCACAATTTCATTTTGTGTTCCACTCGTATCCTGGTATTCATCCACCAAAATATATTGAAATTTTTCCTGGTAATCGGCGAGTACATTTTTGTTTTCTTTAAAAACATTTATTACCCAATTGATCATATCATCAAAGTCGTACAAGTCGTGCTGCTTCATTAATTCCTGGAAATTATTGAATTCGTTTACGGCAGCACATAATTTTTTCATGCGATCAATTTCTTCAAAGTAGCCAGATTTATAATCACCAATTTTTACTCCTGATTTTGAAGAGGCTCTTTTATATTTAAAGTTTTCGTCGTCTTTTATTTTCTCCAAATATTCATCTATACATTTGACAATATAATCAGGAGTCCAGCCTTCTTTTTTCATTGCTGAAAATAAATTCTGCAGATTTTTTATTTCATAGTAAACATCGCCACGGTATCTTTTTAAAAGATTATTTTTTGGTAAATGATCAATCAATGTTTTATATAGCTGGATTCTTTCCAAATCAGAAACCGGATTCAATGCAGACTTTTCAAACAGCGATAAATTTTGCTGAATAACTTCATTACAAAAGCTATGAAACGTATAAATATTTACTTTGTAGGAATCCGGGCCAATAAATTGAAGTAATCTTTTGCGCATGGCGATTGCGCCGGCATCAGTATAAGTAAGGCATAAAATATTTTGTGGAAGCGCATCAGTTTCTAATAAAATTTTTCCAATTCGCGCAGCGAGAATTTGTGTTTTTCCGGTTCCCGGTCCGGCAATCACCATTACCGGTCCTTCAATTGTATCTACGGCCTGGCGCTGTTTTACGTTTAGTTTTTGGTATTCGTCCTGGTATTTTTTTGATAAAACTTCTCTATAAGTAGACATAGAACGAAGTTAGTTTTTTTGCCACGGATTACATAGATTTTTTGCCACGGGTTACATGGCTTTTCGCGATAAAAAACGAAATATTTATGCTGGTTAAAAATGAAAATTCCGAATATTAGTTGGTTTACTGGAAATTTCTTTTGGCGATTATTTACTTTCCCCAAAATGAAAATTGCCGTTATTTGTTTGCTTACTCACCAAATTATTTAATCTTCTTTAAATTTTCTCTAATTTTTAAACCCAAGTGATTTATGGTTTAAGCATTCGGGGGCTCAAAATAATTGCGGCCCCTTTGAATTTCTATGAGGAATTTTTCCTAAATGTTTGTAAGCTTTTTCAGTCACTTCTCTTCCACGCGAGGTGCGCATAATAAAACCTTCCTGAATTAAAAATGGTTCATAAACTTCTTCTAATGTTCCTGCTTCTTCTCCAACTGCCGTGGCGATTGTGGTGATTCCAACAGGGCCGCCTTTAAATTTTTCGATAATGGTGATCAAAATTCTATTGTCCATTTCGTCCAGGCCATATTCATCTACATTCAATGCTCTTAGCGCATGTTGGGTAATTTTTAAATCTATCACTCCATTAGAAAGAACCTGTGCAAAATCGCGAACTCGTCTTAATAAACCGTTTGCAATTCTTGGTGTCCCACGACTTCTTCCTGCGATTTCAGTTGCCGCATCTGAGGTAATTTTTGTATTTAAAATGGAGCAGGAACGTAAAATAATTTTTTGCAAAGTAGCCGTATCATAATATTCTAATCTTGATTTTATTCCGAATCTTGAAAGCAGAGGTGCGGTAAGCAAACCGCTTCGTGTAGTAGCGCCAATCAATGTAAATGGATTCAGATTAATTTGTACACTTCTTGCGTTTGGGCCAGTATCAATCATAATATCAATGCGATAATCTTCCATTGCTGCATATAAATATTCCTCCACCACATTACTTAATCTATGAATTTCGTCGATAAATAAAACGTCATTTGCTTCAAGATTCGTGAGCAAACCTGCAAGATCACCGGGTTTTTCAATGACAGGGCCACTTGTTTCTTTAATATTTACTCCAAGTTCATTGGCAACAATTCTACTCAGAGTTGTTTTTCCAAGGCCGGGAGGGCCATGAAATAAAATGTGGTCAAGTGACTCGCCGCGTTGTTTGGCGGCTTTTATAAAGATGCGAAGGTTGTCTATAATCTGCGCCTGGCCGCTAAATTCTTCAATAACTGCAGGGCGAATGTTATTTTCAAATTCCTTTTCCGCCGGAGATAAAATTTCTTTTTCTTTATTCAGATTTTGGTTTTGCATTCAGATTTTTTTCTACCTTGTAAAATTAAAGTTTTTAAAATTAAAAATGTCTAAAGCTACGTTTTTGTAATCCGCAAAATTCGAAA
>JBEPVG010000109.1:0-6514 GCA_041691175.1 Chitinophagaceae bacterium | reverse complement strand
GTGTATAAGAGACAGATCAATTCCTGCCCGTTCATAAGCTGGGGTGGCATTTAGCAACATGGGATCTGTCCATCCTCCACCTTTTATTAATATTTTTTTCCCATTTAAACGATAAGCCCGAAAACCACTGTCGGTTCTATAGTCTGATACAGAACGAATACCAAATTTCATTTTTTTTGTATCAGAAATTTGGTTATTTATTTCATAATTCATTACAAGTGAATAAAGATTCGGTTTGCCTAAATCGTGTGTCCACCAAAGTCTTGGATGATTTATGCTTAAAGCTTTGTATTCTTCCGGAGTAAGAATTATTTCTTTAGATTCATGCGCGTTTAACGTAACCTGTTTTGAAACGTGAAGATTATTTTCTATTGAAGTTTTTAAAATCCCATTAATATTTTTATCAGAATAATTATGCAAATTAATTTTCAAGGTGATGTTTGCATGATCCAAAGTTGATGTGTCAACATTTGTAATGACAAAGGGATTTTCAATTGCAACCGGCCCGGATTCTAATAAACGAACATCGCGCCAAATTCCCATGTGATTATCGGCGGGCTCAGGATTCCAATCTACAAATCCAATGTTCAATTCTGCGGGGCCGCCTTGTGTAACCTTCAGTGCGAGTACATTTGAGCCCTTGGTAATAAAGGGAGTTACGTCAAAAACAAACTGGCGGAAACTTCCATTTACTGTATCAGCGGAAGCAACTTTTTTACCATTCAGCCAAACATCCGCGCGATAACTAATTCCATTAAAACGTAAACGATAAACCTGTCCAGGAATTATCTTTTCAACATTAAAGACACGACGATACCACCACGGCGCTTTGAACAAAGTATCTGGAATCTTTTCGAGGTTACGGTTAAAGAAAATGTCTTTAAAAACGCCACCATCAACCAATGATCCCAATGTACTGTTGGGAACTTTTGCGGCATACCAATTTTTCGGATGAAATTTTAAAGTTGAAATTTGTTCGTCTTTTGATAGAACTTTTTCAGAAGATTGTATTTGCCAATCATCCTGCAATTCCCGGTTTTCCACATTCCATGAATTGTTTTGAGAAAAAGCCACAGAAGGCAAAGACAATAACAATAAACCGAATAATTTGTTTGCAAAATTTTGCATGATAAAGGTTATTAATGTGTGATAAAATGAAGCAATCCAACGAAATGAGAATAGAAATAAAAGTTTCTTTAGATGCTATGGAATTTGTGCGAAAGAGTAACCAAACACTCGCCTGATCAGTCATTCGTGGAGCAAGAACTATTATTTTGTTTTTCATTTTAGCGTAAAAATTCTTATTCACTTTTAGAGATTTCTAAAGTGCCGTTATTTGGAACTGCCTGGTATAAAATGTAAAATCCGTTTCCATCTTTTTCTGTTTTAAGTTGCACTTTGTTATCTTTTTGTTTAACTAAAACACTTTTCCAGCCAGGTGAAACATACGTCTTCAAAGTTAAAGGCAGATCGTACATTTTTGGATCAAGAGAATGTGTGAGCGTAATTAAAACTTTATCTTTTTCATGTTCAACGTTTACTTTTGAATCCATTCTCTCTCTTACATATCGCGCTACATCTCCAAAAGTTGCTACCCAAATATCTTTCTCTTTTGATTTAATATATTGAAAATATTCTTCGAGTTCCTGGTGCGTTAATGGCTGCCAGCCAATAGTATCAATTCCGTGAAAAACCAATACCAGCCAAATATTGTCATGAGCCAATGAAGTATCGACCCAAGATTTCATAAGTGAAAAAGGCGTTTTTGTAAGCGGTCCTCTTTGCCATTGCACATATTCTTTTCTTGAATCTCCAGGCTGTTCCTTATATCCACGATTTATTTCATCCATAAATGGTTCTGGCATTGAATTTCTTAACGCCTGGTAAATTGGGAAGCCGTATTTCATGACTCTTTTGTCTTCAATTCCAAAAGGAACTTCTGCGGAAAAAGTGTATTTTTCACCCAGATGTTTTAAAATATCATCTTTGCTTTTTCGCAATTCATAACCCATATTTGCACTGTCCAATATCGCCAAGTGAGCATGAGAAACTGTGTGGCTTGCAAACTCAAATCCATTTGCAGCATATGTTTTAACCTCCTTCCAACTCAAGCCTTGTTCCTGTGCCATCTCCATGCTGATATCTTTTCCCGCGGCAAGATTTTTATTTCTTACTTTCTTATAAAGAGAATCTATCACCTTATATGCTTCCGTCATTTTCCCTGATTCATAGAATTTATCAGCTTCATTATAATAAGAGAGCGTTCCCGCATATCCTAAATAAAGAGACGCAGAAGCGCGCTCAAAAAAATTGTCAGCGTTTGTCGGAACATTTTCTGTTTCTGAAATAATTTCATTTACAGGTCTTCCAATAAATTTTGGAGGATGAACAGAACCAGTAATCGCCCCAGTTATAATAAAAAATGTTGCGGGTAATTTCATCCGTTCCATTATGGGTAATGCATACTTAAACTGATTGCGCGATCCATCATCGTAAGTCAATGAAATTGCTGCTTTTTTCCCATCTTGCCATTTAACTATTTCAGTTTTGCCTGGTGATTGTGCAAAAGAAGTAAAGGCGGCAAAAAAAAAGAAAATAGCGAAAGAAAAAGAAAAACTATAGATTTTGTTTGGTATAATTATTTTATTCATTCCGATTCAAAATTAAAAATAAATCTTTCCCTTAACAAAAGACAACCTGGAGATAACAGAAATAATAGTGGATGCCGAAAGTGGCTACAAGGTAAGAAAATATTTTATTCGCTGTAAATACAAATGGAAACAAGGAAGAATTACTGAACTGTTATGGATTTCTTTCTTAAAAAAAATATTTTATAAAAAAAATATTATTTGTTGATTCCTTATTGTTTTGGCTGCTACATTTATAATCAGGCACTATTTATTTATCCTGGATTTTTTTGTTGGTTCGCTCCAGGTTTCGCATTCGGAATTTTTATCGTACTCATTAATAAAATATCACACAAAGAAAACGCTTCGTGATTTTTTCACAATAGAGTTTCCAACTAAGTTTCAAATGTATAACGGTTATGCCTAAACGAAATTATAAATTCATGCCTCCTGAAATTTCAATCCTTTGACCATTGATCCAGCCGCCATCTTCACTGCATAAAAATGCAACGACACCACCAATATCTTTTGCCAGCCCTACTCTTCCTAATGCTATCCGGGAAGCTAAAATCTTTTTCCTCTCAGGAATATCCCTGTTGCCACCGTTATTAAAATCTGTTTCAACCGGCCCCGGCGCAACAACATTTACTGTAATTCCTTTTGTTCCCAAATCTTTTGCAAGATACCGTGTGAAGGTTTCTATCGCGCCTTTCATAGAAGCATATATCGAATACCCGGGAACCGTATATTTTGTAGTGCCGGAAGAAACATTAATGATTCTTCCATTGTTATTTATAAAAGGTAAAAGTTGTTGAGTTAAAAAATAAACACTTTTAAAATGAATATTCATAAAGCGGTCAAAATCCTCTTCTGTTGCTTTTTCAAAAGAAATGTTGGCACCGATGCCCGCGTTATTTATTAAAAAATCAAACTTATTAATCTTCCATTTTTCCTGAATCGTTTCTTCAAAATTTTTTACGAAATCTTTTATTGATGAAATTTTATTTGCATCAAATTGTATTGCCGCACCCTGTTTCCCCATTTGTTCAATCTCTTTTACTACTTCTTCAGCGGCTTCTTTTTGAGAAACATAAGTGATAACAACATGATGGCCGTTTTCGGCAACTCTCAATGCCATATTTTTTCCTAAGCCCCTGCTACCACCGGTTATTAATGCGATTTTGCTAATCATAATTCTAAAATTGAAATGATGCAAATTTAAATTATTTTATAAGTTTTTTTTTATAATAAAAGCTCGCTACAATTGCTTTATAAAAAGTTTGAACAAAAAATACGAAAATCAGCTTCAGATTGAAAAAAGATTTGCAAACTTTTCTATCTTTACAACCTTAACATGAATAGCAACGAATGCTTGAGAACAAAGAAATATCTGCCCTTTTTCATTTGATAGATGATCCTGATGATGAGGTTTTTAGCTCAGTTACCGACCGGATAATTTCTCATGGCCGTGCTATTATTCCCAATCTTGAAAATTTATGGGAAAATAGTCCCGATGAAAATGTGCAGGGAAGAATTGAAATAATCATCCACAAGTTGCATTTTCGGGATCTGGTTGAAGAATTTAGGGATTGGAAAAATGGAAATTGTGAACTGTTACATGGTGCTTTATTGGTTTCAAAATATTGTTATCCCGAAATGATCGCCACTTCAACGCTCCAGGAAATTGAAAAAATAAGAAGAAATATCTGGCTTGAATTGAACAGTTATCTCACACCTTTGGAACAGGTAAATGTCATCTCCGGCATCTTATACAGCTACTATAAATTAAAAGGAAACGAAGTAAGTTATGATCTTCACGATGATTTTTTGATTACGAAACTGATTGAAAATAAAAGAGGAAATTCAATAACCAACGGTATTCTCTATCTCATTCTTTGCGAGTTGTTGGATATTCCGGCGCGGGCTATCAAGATTCCGAAACAGTTTATCCTGGCTTATTTCGACCTGGACTATAAGTTTCCAAATCCTTCAAAAGAAAAAAGCGAAAAGATAAATTTTTTTATTGATCCGCTAAACGGACAAGTGTATTCTCAAAAAGATGTGGACAGTTATTTTAAAAGAATTTCTGTGCCTTCCGTCCCTTCATATTATAAGCCCATGGATGGTAAAAAGATCATTCAGCATTTGCTCGAAGAATTTAGTAAATGTTTTACTGATTCGGCAAATATTTACAAAAAGAATGACCTGGTTTTCCTTGCGCAATTGTTAGATGATTGATTTTTCTCCGTAATAAAAAGCAAAAAATCACTTATTTGTTTGTTTACTGTTCAAATTATATAGTTGAAAATTAAAGTTTAAATCAGCATTATTTGTTAGTTTACTGATGTTACGCATTTAATTTATCAGCTAAAACCTGTAACAGCAGGTGGTTTTAAATATCTCCGTTTATTTTAAATAAAACTGGCTAAGTAATTGAGACACTTTTTATTTCAAAAATTATTTATTAATACCTTGATTATGAACCTGCCTAAATTTTCGTCGCAAAAGTTATTTCATTTTGTAATGATCGTTTGTTTAATACTTTTCCTTTATAGTTGTAAAAATGAAAAAAACAGTAAAAATAATTCGAGCGAAGTCTCCAGCGATGCCATAAGCCAGTCAGCAAACGATGCGCTTTCCAAAAAATATAAACTTGATAATATAAAATTGCCTGAAGGTTTTAAAATTGAAGTTTATGCTGAAGCGCCAAATGCGAGAAGTCTTTGTATTTCGCCAGACGGAACTGTTTTTGTGGGAACAAGAAATGAAAAAGTATTTGCAATCACGGATAAAAATAATGATGGGAAAGCAGATCATGTTTATGAAATAGCCACTGGGCTTAGCTCTCCGAATGGTGTTGCTTTTAAAAATGGAACTTTATACATTGGAGCAAGCTCTACGATTTATAAAATGGATGATATAGAATCACATTTGGATAATCCTCAAAAACCGGTTGTGGTTTATGATAAATATCCTTCTGATTCGCATCACGGATTAAGATATATTGGTTTTGGCCCTGATGAAAAATTGTATGTTGCGGTTGGTGCGCCATGTAATGTTTGTGTGCCCTCAAAACCGGTTTATGGAACTATAACCCGTATCAACACTGATGGTACAGGCTTTGAAATATTTGCAAGCGGTATTAGAAATTCAGTGGGCTTTGATTGGAATCCTTCAACAAAAGAAATTTGGTTTACAGATAATGGCCGTGATAATCTCGGTGATGACATTCCCAGTGATGAATTAAATACTGCAGCGCAGCCAGGAATGAACTTCGGCTTTCCATATTGTCACCAGGGAAATATTCCAGACCCTGATTTAGGCAAAGGGAAAAATTGTAACGATTACACTCCACCTGCAAAATTATTAGGCGCACATGTGGCTTCTTTGGGAATGAGATTCAATACCGGAAATATGTTTCCATCAGAATATAAAAATGCTATTTTTATAGCCGAACATGGAAGTTGGAACAGAAGTACTCCAATTGGTTATAGAATTGCGGTAGTAAAGATGGACAACAATGCCAAACCGGGCACACCTGAAATTTTTGCCGGCGGCTGGTTACAAAATGACAGAGAAGTGAATGGCCGTCCTGTTGATGTTCAGTTTTTAAAAGATGGTTCCATGTTAGTGAGTGACGATTACAATGGAGTGATTTATAAAATTAGTTATCAAAAGTAATGTAAGCATTCTATGATTAACTAATGTTTTAAAGTCCGGTAATAATGAAACGATCAATCCTCAAAAAATTAATAATTCAAAATAATGGATCAACACAATCATGAAGAAGGACATTTGGAAAGTTCTGATTTTTTGCGCGACGTCGTTATTGGAATGAGTGATGGACTTACAGTTCCTTTTGCGTTGGCTGCAGGTCTAACTGGTGC
>JBEPVG010000108.1:0-6519 GCA_041691175.1 Chitinophagaceae bacterium | reverse complement strand
GGATCATATCGTAAAGAGTAGAGATTTTTTTATCTTCATCAGCAATGATGGGGAAGTTGACAGAAGTTTTTTGAGTTTCATTAATATCTTTTATCCAGCCTTTATGCGATTCTACTCCATCTACGCTTAGCGCTATTACTTTAACATTTCTTTTTTTAAACTCGTTCATGTATTTTGCAACCGTGCCCAATTCGGTTGTGCAAACTGGCGTGTAATCAGCCGGATGAGAAAAAATAACTCCCCAATGATCACCTAAAAAATCGTAAAAATTAATTTTACCTTCAGTCGTTTCCGCTGTAAAATCGGGAGCGGTGTCCCCTAATTGTAAACTCATAATTATATATTTTGTTGTAAAAGATTTCGCGAATATAAGATTATCATACAAAATTAGTAGGGTTTTATTTAATAAATTTGCATCTCGCTTCAATTTTATTTGCAACGATCAAAATAATTGCACTATTATGCTTTCAAAAAAAACTCAATACGCTTTTCGGGCGCTTGTTCATCTTGCAGAAAACTATGGAAAAGATCCTGTGAAAATCTCCAGCATTTCTATTCAACAAAAAATTCCTCTGAAGTTTTTGGAACATATTCTGAACGATTTAAAAAAGGCTGAAATGCTTGAAAGCAAAAAAGGAAAAGGAGGAGGTTATACATTGAAAATTTCTCCGAAAAAAATAAATCTTGCTACGGTTATCCGCGTTATTAATGGCCCAATTGCTTTGTTGCCCTGTGTGAGTTTGAATTTTTATGAAAAATGTATGGATTGTAATGAAGAAACCTGCGGGATAAGAAAGATGATGTTGATAGCCAGAGACGCAACTTTGAAAGTTCTGGAAAAGAAAACGCTGGATGATATGATGAAGGAATAATGTGTTGATGTATAAATAGCTGAGCTAATTGAAATGATTTGCCCAGTAAATAAACAAATAATCAGGATTTTAATTTTAAAATATTTAAGACTTTTTATTTTCCTGAAGCTCGTACCACGCTGCTTTTACCAAACCTGTCTTTTACTTCGTCAATCGTTTTATACAAAACATTTTTTCTTTTTGTATCGTGAAATAAATTGGTTTGTAAAGCATCGTTATTGAAGTCGCTAAGCCGAACGCCCAATAACCGAATTGGCTTTCCTTTTTTATATAAACTATGAAAAATTGCCTTTGCAACTGGAATGATTTCATCATCAGCAGAAGTGTATGGAATGCTTGCCTGGCGCAGAGTTGTTTCAAAATCAGGATATCTCAATTTTATCGCAACGCAGCCCGTAACTTTTTCTTCTTTTCTCATTTCAAAACAAATCTTTTCCGTCATCCGCACAATTTCACTCATTAAATATTCTACGTCTATCACATTTTCTTCAAACGTATTTTCTGTAGAAATAGATTTCGGTTCGCGATATTCTGTTATTGTGGAAGTATGATTTCCCTGCGCTTTATTCCATAATTCATAACCCCATTTGCCCAATAATTTCTCCAGATTCTCAGGAGTTGCCTGGTGAATATCGCCGATTAATTTTATTCCATGATATTGTAAAATTTTGTTTGATTGTTCGCCCACTCCGGGGATTTTATTTACTTCCAACGGTGCTAAAAATTCTTTTTCTTTTCCCAAAGGAACTTGTAAAAATCCATTAGGCTTCGCTTCGTTGGTCGCCATTTTTGCAACCATTTTATTTTTTGCTATTCCGAAAGAAATCGGAAGCCCGGTATCATTCATAATTAGCGTGCGCAAATCAATTGTCCATCCCAGCGGATCAAAATATTTGTCCATCCCCTGAAGATCAAGATAAAATTCATCAACCGATGCTTTTTCAAAAAGCGGTGCTTTTGATGCAATAATTTGTGTTACCCATTTTGAATAACGCGAATATTCTGAATAAGTTCCCGAAACTACAATTGCCTGCGGACAAAGTCTCATAGCTGTTTTCATTGGCATTGCAGAATGAACGCCAAACTTTCTTGCTTCATAAGTGCAGGTGGTTACGATCCCTTTTTCATTTCGACCGCCAACAATTACTGGCTTCCCTTTTAGTGATGGATCTTTTAAAATTTCTACCGAAACAAAAAATGAATCGAGGTCGAAATGAGCAATTATATTTGAGGGAACAGACATACGAAATGTAAATTTACAAATTACATTTCATCAGGCATATACGTATTTAAAAAGGCAGCCAATCTTCAAGATCAAGTCTTTGAAGGATGGCAAACTTCCTTTTCATGTAAGAACTTATTTTGTCACGGATTTTTATAAATGTCTAATAATCCATCAGGAAGATTTACAAACAATTTCCGGTTTTTTTTATCAATCCTTTCCAACGAGTTTTCATGGATTGGAATCAGTACTTCATTGCCATCAATGATGATCGCACATAATACCTGGTGTGGTTGTTCTATGACTTCAATTACCTCCCCTAATTCTTTTTTATCATTGATGACTACGAATCCGAGAAAAGAAATTGGCGCTGCGACTGCGGCGAATTTTTTAAAATCATTTTCATTTATCCAAACTTCTTTTTTTATCAATAAATGAGCCGCTTCTTTTGATTGAATCCCTTCAAGAAAAATAAAAGTTTCTTTATCGCTTTTTATTTTTGTGGAAATAATAAAATAAGGAAGAAAACTATCTTTCTTCTCTTCAATAAAAATTGTTTCCAACCCTTTTAAAGAAGTTTTTTTACCAAGACTGTGTTGAAGAACTAATTGACCTTCTACTCCGAAAGTCGCTGCCAGTTTACCTATTTTAAAATATTGATTCATGGAAGGCAAAAGTAATTAATTGGTCAGCTAACGCAGATCATTTTCTATATTTCCGTAAAATAAGTCGTGGCAAATAATCACGAATTTCATTATCTAATGTTTTTTCAGTGTCCATACAAAACTCAGGACACACAAATTAATGCAAGAAATAAAGGCATCCGGATCGGTAATAATTCGCAACGGGGCTATCTGCAACCAAATAAATAAAAAAAGTGAATATCCAAAAAATCAGACATTCACTTCGCAAATGAAAACAACAAAAAACTATACACCCATATATTCTTTCAAAAGATTGCTGCCGGTAAAAGTCTTTAATTTTTCCAACGCTTTATCTTTTATTTGTCTTACTCTTTCTCTTGTCAGGCCATATTTTAAGCCCATATCTTCAAGACTTACCGGTTCCTCAACATTAATTCCATAAAAATAGCAGATCACTTCTTTTTGCCGCGGCGTGAGCAATGATAAAGATCGCTGAATTTCCAAACGCAAAGAATCGTTGAACATAATTTGCCTGTCCGCACTATCTGCATTTCCGTTTACAAGAACATCAATTAAGGTACTTTCTTCTCCATCACTCAATGGAGAATCCATGCTTACGTGCCTGGCTGCAACACGCATGGTTGCCGATACTTCTTCAGTTTCCATATCCAGCACATCTGCTAATTCTTCGGTTGTAGGCGTACGCTCAAACTCTTGCTCCAACTGAGAATAAGCCCGGCTGATTCTATTTGTTAACCCAACTTTATTTAGAGGTAATCTAACAATCCGTGATTGCTCGGCAAGCGCCTGCATAATGCTTTGGCGGATCCACCAAACGCCATAAGAAATAAATTTGAATCCACGGGTTTCATCAAAACGCTGAGCGGCTTTTATCAATCCCAGATTTCCTTCATTGATCAAATCAGGAAGTGCAAGTCCCTGGTTTTGATATTGTTTCGCTACAGAAACAACAAAACGCAAATTAGCCGTTGTTAATCTGTCAATAGCCTTCTGATCACCGTCCTTTATAAGCCTTCCTAATTTGACTTCTTCTTCAGGGGAAATCATTTCAACTCTTCCGATTTCCTGTAAATATTTTTCTAAACTCTCACTTTCACGATTGGTAATAGATTTTGAAATTTTTAAGGAACGCATACTCATACAGAGGTAATTTAAGTGTTAGAAGATAAAAATTTTTGTCTTTACAAAGTTTTTTACCTGTAGCTAACGCAAACTTTGACACATAAAGTATGTTTCTGTGAAAATATTATTCCTTTTCATTACTTAAAAAAAATTTCTCAGTATAAAATAATACTTTCTTAAAATAAATTACCAAAAAAAAAGATAAATTTTGTTTGTTAGTTAATTTATTTTCTATTATTGCAGATAATGACTTCATCAAATTTAAAATGAGTAAGAAAATAAAATATACTGTTGAATACCCGGTAAGATGTTCTCCGGCCATATTATTTGAATTCCTTTCAACCTCTTCGGGCCTGCAGGAATGGTTTGCGGATAAAGTAGAGGACGAAGATGGACTATTCACTTTCTCATGGTTGGGCGCTGCAGAAGAAGCTGAAGTTGTGGAAATTGAAGAAAATAAAAGAATCCGTTTTCATTGGGTAGATTCTCCCAAAGAGGAATTTTTTGAATTCAGTATCGAGAGATATGAAGTTACCAATCAAACAATTCTGATGATCCATGATTTTGCAGAAAAGAAGGATATTAAAGACCAGAGCCAACTTTGGGAAGCCCAGGTTAAAGAATTATTTTATCGTTTGGGAAGCTGAGTTTTATAAATTCAACAATTTCTTTGAAAGTATTTTCTAAAAAAATCCTGCCGAATTTCACTCATTCCATTTTATCTTTTTTTCAATCTTAAAAAAAGATTTTTCATTCAGATGTTTAATTTCATTTTGAGTCAAGTCATGTATGTTCACAAAGTTTGACGTGCAAAAATCATGCTTCTATTGCGTCTCATTCTCACACATCATAAAATTATTTTTTAAAAAAAAATTGAATTGTTTGTAAATATTTTTACAATCATTAAATTTTTTGCCGGAGAGATGAAGTGAAACACTGGAAATACTTCCCCACCAAAAAAATGTTCTTACAGCAAAAATATTTTCTGTACTCAGCATGATCGGATAATCAAGAATTAAATGCAACTGGCCAAAAAAGCCGATTCACTTTTTCGATAAGTAATTGTTTTGTAAATATCCATTCTGTGTTGTTTGCCAATTCCATTTCAACAGTTGAAAGCTGTATTTTTGCTTCGTCATTCATTTTAAAATTACTAACACACTCCACATATTTTCTGATGTTTAAAAAACTGGACAAACTAATATTAAAAGCTTTTGTGTGGCCGTTTATCGCTACTTTTTTTATTACTTTATTTGTTTTCATGATGCAGATCTTATGGAAATATATTGACGATCTGGTTGGCAAAGGATTGGATATGCTCACGCTGACAAAGTTTTTAATTTACGCAAGCGCCACGCTGGTAACGCTCGCGATGCCCATTGCCATTCTGCTTTCTTCAATTATGACGTTTGGAAAATTGGGTGAAAATTTTGAATTAGTTGCAATCAAGTCCTCTGGAATTTCGCTGTTACGTTTTATGAGGCCGTTATTTTTTATTACGATTCTATTGTCTGGCGTAGCATTTTTATTTGCTAATTATATCGCGCCGGTTGCTAATTTAAAATTTGCAGTTATCTACCATGACATTTATGAAAAAAGTCCGGCATTCGATTTAAAAGACGGCGTTTTTTATAATGGTTTCACCGGATTTTCTATTAAGGTTGATAAAAAAGACAAAGACAGAAGCACGCTACACAAAGTGTTGATCTATGAACAATCGACGGGAGTTCAGGATAATACGATCATTTCTGAAAGCGGCAAAATGTCTATGAGTAATGATAAAAAATTTCTTGAATTCCGGCTGGAGAATGGAAACCGCTATGAAGAAAACGGAACTTTCAATTCTACAAAAAATGAATTTATTAATCTGGGATTTAAAGAATACAATAAACTTTTTGACCTAAGTCAGCTCAACCTTCAGAAAACCTCCGACAGTCTTTTTAAGAATAATATTCGCATGAAAACCATGCGACAATTAAATGTAGATCTCGATTCATTAAAAAAGGTTCCGGATTCTCTTTACAAAAGAAATAAAATTTTACTCGCTTCCTATGTAAAATATTCAAAATTCAAAGATAGTATCCCGCCAAAAAAAGAAATAATTTATACCAAAGAAGAGGCTGCAACAAAAGAAACAACTGCTGTAAAAGAAACAACTTTTACCAAAGAAAAAAATATCAAAAAAGTAAAGTCTTTCGATTCTCTAATCCCGGATAGTTTGCGATCTGCTGTTTTTGACCAAACACTTGCGAACGTAAGCAATACTCGAAATGTTTTACAAATGGCAAGCCTCGATTACCAAAGCCAAAATGACGATTTCACTTCGCATGAAATTGAATGGCATAAAAAATTATCGCTTTCAATTGCCTGCCTTGTACTTTTTTTTATTGGTGCACCTCTTGGCTCTATTATCCGGAAAGGTGGACTTGGATTGCCTTTGGTGATGGCGCTGTTATTTTTCATGATATTTTATTTACTAAACATTTTCGGTGAAAAGTTTACAAAAGATCATTTGCTTGTTCCGATTATCGGAATGTGGTTGCCGGTAATTGTTCTTTCGCCGGTTGGATTTTTTCTTACTTATAAAGCAATGCATGACTCGCAATTATTTAATAAAGAATATTATTTCCGTTTTGCC
>JBEPVG010000107.1:0-6538 GCA_041691175.1 Chitinophagaceae bacterium | reverse complement strand
GTCTCTTGTAACTCCAGCCAAAATGGTTCCTGCGCTTAAACCGGGAGTTATTGCTTTACCATCAATTATAAAAAATACATTCATCGTTCCACATTCTTCTACATATTTATGTTCAAAGGCGTCCATCCATAAAACCTGGTCGTAGCCTTTCCTTTTCGCTTCAGCTGTGGCATACATAGAAGAACCGTAATTGCCCGCATTCTTCGTATATCCAACACCACCAGGAACTGCTCTTACATATTTCTCCTCCGCATAAATTCTCATGGGAGCGCTGTAATATGGCCCCGTAGGACTTAAAATGATCATGAATTTGTAATTCAGGCTCGGTTTTACTCCGATCACTTCATTGGTGCTGAACATGAAAGGCCGGATGTATAAAGAATGATCGGCCTCGGCAGGAATCCAATCCTCATCCAACTTTACCAATTGTTTCATTCCTTCCATAAAAATTTCTTCAGGCACTTTGGGCATTTCCATTCTTTCGGCAGAAATATTAAACCGTTTGAAATTATTTTCAGGCCTGAAAATGAAAGCTTCCCCATCTTTATTTTTATATGCTTTTATTCCTTCAAAAATCGCTTGACCGTAGTGCAACGCAGCGCATGATGGATCAATAGTAATGGGCTGATAAGGTTTAATTTCAACATCACCCCAAGCTCCATTTTGATAATTTGCTTCGAGCATATGATCTGTAAAATATTTTCCAAAGGGAATATTATTTAGGTCTAATGAAGCGAGTTTGCTATTTTTAGCTTTTGTAACTTTAATATCTTCTGTAGCTATCATATCGTTTAATTTACTACAAAGGAACGAAAAAAAAGGAGGTAAAATAACAAATGAGCCTGGATAATATTCAACTTTCTAAAACAACCTGTAAAAATCTTTTTGCAAAAAACCTCGTTGAATTGGATCAAAAAGAAGAAAACAAAGAAATTAACATTTGCAGCCTGGGAGAAAATCAACAACAGATACTTTTTTTAGTGAATGAGCCAGAACACAAATTTTTACCTAATGAAGAAATGACACTTTTATCAAATTTAATAACCGCCTGTAAGCTATCTATGGCAGATATTGGTTTGGTTAATTTTTATAAAAATCATTTTGACTATCATGATTTTGCGAACCAATTTCATTCGAAAAAAATCTTACTTTTTGGGGTAACCACTGAGGACTTAAATTTACCCTTTACAATTCCATTTTTTCAAATACAACAATTTCAGGATCAACAGTATTTAACTGCGCCTCCATTAAAAATCTTTTTAAATAACAAAGATTTAAAGAAAGAATTATGGACCAGTCTTCAAAAATTATTTCTTAAAAAATGAATACGATCATATTCGCCACAAATAACGAACATAAAGTGATTGAAGTAAGGTCGGTTCTTAAAGAAATATTCGAAATAATTTCTTTGAAAGAAGCAGGAATTGAGATTGATATTCCTGAGCCGTATAGTTCTCTCAAAGAAAATGCCTTTCAAAAAGCCAGTATAATTTACCAACTTACTCGCAAGAATTGTTTTGCAGAAGACACTGGTTTGGAAGTAGAAGTTTTGAACGGTGAACCTGGGGTAAAAAGCGCCCGATATGCCGGTGAAGAAAGATCTTTTGCAAAAAATATAAATAAGCTTTTAAGTAAGCTAAAAAATAAAGAGAACCGTAAAGCCCAATTCAGAACTGTAGTCTGTTTGATAGAAAATGGCAAAGAGAAAATTTTTGAAGGTATCTGCAAAGGCACTATTATTGCAATTAGAAGAGGAGATTCAGGCTTTGGTTACGATCCCGTTTTTATTCCTGACGGTTCAAGCAACACATTTGCCGAAATGTCCATGGAAGAAAAAAACAGGTTCAGTCATAGAACAAAAGCAATAGAAAAGTTGACCAGCTATTTAAAAGTGGACAATATTTAACCAATATATTAGAAAAACACGAGAAAACTTTGAGTGTATCAAGCAACCATATACCTTCGGAAAGCGACTTAATAACAGGATGTATTGAAGGAGATTCCCAAATGCAACGATTACTTTATGATAGATTCTCTTCAATGATGTATGGAGTTTGTCTGCGATATTCAGATAATACAGAAGATGCAAACGATGTGATGCAGGAAGGCTTCATTAAAGTTTATAAAAGTTTGAGTAAATTCAGAGCTGAAGGTTCTTTTGAAGGATGGGTACGGCGTATTTTTATTAATACTTCTATTGAGCATTATAGAAAGAAAGTAAAATTGTATAATGTTTCGGAGGTTCAGGAAAATACGATCGAGGACAATGAATTAAATGCGCTGGATTCCCTTGCTACAAAAGATATTTTGAATATTATCAATGAATTATCACCGGGATATAAGCAGGTTTTCAATATGCATGTAATTGAAGGATATTCACACAAAGAGATTGCAGAGATAATTGGAATTACAGAAGGAACCAGTAAATCTCAATTGGCAAGAGCAAAAGGTGTTTTAAAAAAGATAATTGAAACAAGGATTAACAATCCCAAAAATATCAGTTAATATATCATGCAGGAATTTAAAAAGAAAATTTACAACTATAAAGTTCCTCCACCGGGAGAAATATGGCAAAATATTGCCAACAAACTTCAGATTTCAGGAGAATCTGAGTCTGAAAAAGTAATAAATATCTCTACAAAAAGAAAATCTGCCTTTCTTTTCTATGGCGCTACTGCCGCAGCTTCCGTTATTATTATCTTTCTTGGTTCGTTACTTTTTAATAAAAGTAAAAATTTAAATCCTACTGCAAATATCCCTATTAACACCAATAAAATATTAGCCCAGAAAATTAAAGATTCGATCAGTTTAAATCACAGAATTTTAGAATCGATCATTCATAATCCAAAACAAAAGGAAGAAATTATTGCTTTAAATCAGGACCAAAAAAATACTAAAAAAAAATATCTGACGGTGGCCAACCCTGAAGGTCAGCCGGTAAAAATTTCTCCAAAAGTTGCTACGCTTATCATTTCTGCTGATAATGGATTTCCTCCTAAACCGGTTTGGAATAAAAAAATCAATAAGTGGCAAAAAATTATGTTGAGCAGTACCGTTTCACCAACATCTGCTAATCTGATTGACCTGGTAAAACTTGCTGCAAAAAGTGATAACATAGAATAAAGTTTGCAAAAAAATGGCCAGGTTAAAGATTGAACTTCCGCAAAAAATACTTACCTCCGTTTCCATACCTGTTCGCATTACCGATATAAATTATGGCAATCATGTTGGCAACAATTCAATTGTTGAAATCATTCATGAAGCACGCGTACAATATCTAAAAGGACATGGATTTACTGAATTAAATGTGGCAGGAACAGCGCTTATTATGAGCGAACTTCTCGTCGAATTTAAAAATGAGTCGTTTTATAATGATGTTCTTGAAATAAAAATATTTTGTGGAGAAATAACCCGCGTAGCTTTTGAACTTTTTTATGAGATTTCTGTAATGAGAAATGAACACGAAATTATCATTGCTCTGGCAAAAACGGGAATGGTTTCTTATAATTATGAAATAAAAAAAGTAAGTGCCGTTCCGGAAGAGTTGAGGCAGATTCTTTCTGAAAAAATAAAATAAGAATTTGAATTATTTGTTTGTTTACTATTGATAGGTTTATTGTTTTAAATTCTACAATCCGCTTTTATTCATTCCAAATTCTCCAACTTTCTTCCGCCTGGATCATCAGCATCTTATCTCCGTTTTCAATAAAAGCACCCTGTTTTTCTGCGAGAGAAAGAAATAAAGTTTTTGAAGGATTATAAATCAGGTCGAAAAAATAATGGTTGTTCGTTATATTTTTATAAGGTAGATCAGGGCACTCATTCACATTGGGAAAAGTTCCGAGCGGTGTTGTATTAATTATAATTTGAAATTCCTCCATCGTTTCCTGTGAGATATCCTGATAAGAAATTACAGAAGAATCAGATCCATCTTGTTTGCGGCTTACTTTTAAAAACTGAATATTTAGTTTTTTTAAAACAAATGCCACTGCGTTAGAAGCGCCACCGGTTCCCAGTATCAGTGCCTTTGATTGAAAAGGTTTTAAAAAAGGAGTAAAAGATTTTTCAAAACCCATTACATCCGTATTATAACCGAACCATTTCCCAGCTTCTATTTTTATACAATTACAGGCATTTATTTCCCGGCATTCTGAAGAGATTTCATCTAAGAAAGGAATGATTTCCGTTTTATATGGAATAGTAACATTTAAACCTTTTAATTCCGGATTTTTCTTCAATTGCAAAATTTCTTCACCAGGATTTTTTATTTCAAAATTCTTGTATTGTGAATCTTTAAGATTTTCACTTCTGAATTTTTCAGAAAAATACCTGCGGGAAAACGAGTGATGCAGGCTTTTGCCGATCAATCCATAAATCTTCATCAGGCAGTTTCTTTATCAAGATAGAGATGGAATGTATCGCCACGTAGCCCGATGCGCATCGCTTCCAGCGGAATGATTTCTGATGGAGCGATATTTCCAAGGTTTGCATTACAACCAACTAATTCCAGAAAATAAAGTTGTTGGGCTTTTTGCGGCGCTTCCCAAAGAATTTTTTCTCCCGGAATTTGGGTAAGAATTTCCTGTACCAAACCTTCCCTTACCTCTCCCGTTCCTCGGTAAATTCCTACATTTCCTGCTTCGCGCGCTTCCGCAATGACATAAGAAGAACCCGCTTCCAGCTCAGCTTTCATTTGTTCTATCCATTTATATGGCGGAATAATATGGGTTGCATCTTTACTTCCTACTTCGCTCAAAACGGTTCCGTATTTGGTTAATTTTTCAATATAACCACACTTCTCAGTATGTGGAATCGTAATAGAACCATCGCTCACTTCCATATAAGTAACCTGGAAATCTTTGCAAAGCTGAATATAATCACTGAACTGGTTTCTGATCAAAAATGCTTCAAATAAAGTACCTCCAAAATAAACAGCAATTCCAGAAGATTGGTATAAATCAATTTTTTCACGAAGATTCGGCGTTACATAAGCAGTTCCAAAACCAAGCTTTAAAATATCAATGTGAGGACCTGCTGCACTTATTAGGTTTTTGGCTTCTTCAAGGCTTAGGCCTTTGTCCATAATCATGGTTATTCCATACTTACGTGGCTTTTCAACCCTGTCAGGAATTTTATTCAGATTAAAATACATATTTTTTTATTGAGATGCGCAAATATAGTTTGGCGAGAATAAACTCGCTGAGAAAACTTTAAACCCATGGTAATCATCGTCTGAATTATTTACAAAATAATCAAAATAAGCAATATTAGTAAACAAACTTATTAACTCTTTTTTCGTTTTATAAGGTTCTTATTTTTACTGATCATATCGGAAACTGCGGGATGCTGCAATAAAGCAGGATTTAATTGAATAAATTGCTTTACCAAGCCAGGAGCATCCCCGATCGCAAGCTGGAGTTGCAAAAGCGCTTCCTTTGATTTTCCCATTTCAAAAAGAATTGCAGATTTATAATAACTAAACAGCGGTTTGTTATCTGTGTTTTTTTGTGCATTATAAACCTGTTCCAGCGCTTCTTCAAAATATTCAGCCTCATAAAGACATTTGATCAACTCTTTCCAGCCTTTTACATTTTTTGGGCGCGCTTTTATAAAGTGAGTAAAATGAATAACGGCGTCCTTTATTCGCCCCAATTCTATAAAACAAAGTGCAATAGAAAAATGATAATCTGGCTGCGACCTGTTGATATTCATGGCGCTTTCGAGATTTTTTACGGCATTTTCCCAATAGCCTTCCTGCATATACGTGGTGGCAATCTTATAATATAAGCGGCTTTCCGCCGAATTTAAATGGACTGCTTTTTTATAATTGAATCTTGCCTGTGCAGGATTTTTTAATTTATCGTAGCAATATCCAATGGCCTCATAAATCACTTCTTCAGGCATAGAAAGTTCAAGTACTTTCTGAAGTGCTTCAATCGCATCCCGGTATCTTTTCATTTGCAAATAAGCATCGCCCAAATTGCGATAAGCATAATCAAATTTCTCATCAATGGCAATTGCATACTGGTAAGAATCTACTGCTTTTTCATATAATTTTAATCCCTGGTAAGCAGTTCCCAGATTGAACCAGGCCAGATGAGAATATGGATATTCTTCAATAATATCCTGGTGAATCTTTATACTTTCTTCATTTTTTCCAGTATAATCTGCCCAAAAACAAATTTTATAAAGTGCTTCTTCATTCGATGGATCCTGCTCCAGAACTAATTTGAGGCAGTTAAAAACTTTTTCAAAATCTTCATAATCATCATAAACATCAGCAAGTTCAAATAACAATTCTATTTTATCCGCACCACCAAAAACTATAATCGCTTCTTCAAGCAAAGCGGCAGCCTTTTCCTGGTAATCTAAAGCCAAATAAGCATCCGTCTTTAAAATATATAAATTGATATCATTACTGTCAAGTACTTCTGCTTTTGCAAGAACGGCGAGTCCTTCGTGATAATCCTGTGTAGCAATTAGTATATCGGCTTTTCTTACAAATAATGAAGAAGAATAAGGAAATTGTTCTATTGCA